>JBFFND010000237.1:0-4467 GCA_041563375.1 Gammaproteobacteria bacterium
ATCTTGTAATGGATCTGATTTCTGTACAAAATTTTTAATTTCTTTCCAGAATTGCTGCTCAGAAAGCTGAATCGTTTCGCAATTTTTATAGTTTTCAGCCAATGACTCAATATCCTTACGAAGCGGTTGATTAGGGCGACCAATCTGAACCAGTTGACACGCACCTGTGAATGAACCCGTCATGTCTTTCAGATTAAGTTTATTTGCGGAATCAAAAAACATTTTAGACATATCATAACCATCAATATTAACGGCTTGACCTTCTTCTATTTGAGCTGTTAATTCATCTCTATTAGTAATTACTTTACCATGCATTACCATTTGAGTTGTTAGATTTGCACGTAGCGCATCTTGTAAGTATCGTCCCATATCAATGACCGGGTCCCATAAGACAAGATGTGAAATTTCTTTATGTGATTCAGCTATCATTGCTGCTAATAGTGCTCCATAACGTAGACCAATAAGACCTATATTACCTGTATTCTGTACTTTATCTTTGAGAGTATCTATTGCGGCATAAATATCATTTAACTGGTCATCAACGGTACTATTTTCGAACTCACCATCACTGTCGCCATAACCACTGTAGTCAAATCGGAGAACTGTATGTCCTTGCGATGCCAGGCATCTTGCAAGACTTACATATACACGATGTGCCCATAATTTTTCTTCGGCAAACGAGTGGCAAAGCACCCAGCCCATAGTATTAATTGTGTCACTCACTTTATGCTCAGGTGAGTGCAGTACACCGAATAGTTTCTGTGCACGATTATTATCAAAAAAGAAAGGTAATTCATTCATATTTAATTTACTGATTCAGAATCAGTTCGTTTAGATGGTGTCCACAATTCCTGACGGTCACCGCGAAGGTAGCGAAACCATGCAGCTAAAATTGCCAGATTTACCAATACAAAGAATAGAGGTATTTTCCCTACTATGGACTGTGTTAATGAAAGCCTGGTATAACAGGAAAGTGTTGCCAGTGAATAGAATATAATCTGAGCAATAAAAATTAGTTTATACAAGGTTTGATCGAGCAAAAACATATTGCTTAATAATGCACCAACCAGGAATACTGGAACCAGCCAGCGCATCAGCTTATGTGAAATCAGAAAAACGCTGAAAAGCCCATAATGGAGTGGATTGAGCAGGTGCGCCTTTTTAAATAGCGCCGTCATGCCTCTGAGTAAGGTTCTAACTTTACGCTCAAATTCCTGACTTGAGCTTTTCACGGCCTTCATGTGGCCCCTTGCTGTGGGTTCAGTCACCGCACGATATCCTGCTGAGACCGTGTTAAGAACCGAGAGAAAATCTGGTGCAAGTCCTTCCTCGAAAGGTTTACAAATGACGGCTCGTTCTGCATAAAATGATCCGCTAGCGCCAACAATTGATCCGATTGCCGATTCCTGATTGCGAAGAAATAACTCATATTGTCCGTATAGCCCTTCGCCACCGCCTTCTGCAATATGATCTTCACCGGAGACACAGCCGACATCTGGATCACTGAACGGTCGCACGATGTTTGCTAGTGATTCTGGCTCAAGTAAAATCGAGGCATCGGAAAACACAACAAGTTCAGATTTGACTGCCTCAAGTCCACGATTCAGCGCATTTGCCTTCCCTTTACGCTCCTCTAGTTCTACTACAGTTAAATTAAGACTGGAGGTGAATGTTCGAATGGTTGGCACGGTATCGTCTGTACAACCATCAGAGACAATGACTACATTTAAAAGCTCAGGTGGATAATCAAGTTGCTGTAAATTGCGGAGCTTGGTCGCAATGACCTCAGCTTCATTATGAACAGGCATAATGATAGAAACTTCGGGTAGTGAAGCCTCTTTATCAATTGACAACGGTTTTGGCCTAAATTTACCAAGAGTCAGCAATACACCGGGGTAGAGAAAATAGGCATACAAGACACCCAAAAGACAGATCCAGAACACACTTTCCATATATGACTCTATTATTATGAAGCTATTATCATTTACAAATTTTAGCCTGTCACCCAAACACAAGCTACGGCATTGACATCAGCCTAAAACAGATTCTACGATCCCCCGAAAATGACTCGGATACTCAGCAGATAAAGTACTGATTGTACTACCTATTTAAGTATAATCAATACGGCTATTCGTAACCTCACCCAAATGTGCTAGTCTTGGTAAAATTTCAAGGGATTTTACTGAATTAAGGATGGTGCTATGCCATGAAACGGTTAAATTTTATTATCAGCTGCATACTGGTGGTTATATTGGCCAGCTGTACAGGTAGTACTGGCAGTGGCGGCGGAAATAACGCTACTGGTAGTGATAGTATTAGCTGGACCGCCCCCACAACACGCATTGATGGTACATCGATGAGCAGCAGTGAAATCAGTGCTTACCGCGTATCATATGGCATGGACCCCAGCAACCTTGACCATGTAGAAGACGTCTCCTCTACAACGCGCAGCAAGTCACTAACCGGCCTGACTCCGGGCACCTGGTATTTCTGGGTACAGACTATTGATTCACAGGGGCGCCCTGGACCACCATCAGCCATCAACTCCGTAACCATTCGCTAAAACTCGGATAATGTCATGAAACATTCACATATTATGATTTTGTTGATTGCACTATCTGCAACCAGTGGCAATCTCATCGCTGAACAGCTTTTCGTAGCACCCCATGGCTCTGACAACATACCCCGTGCTCAGAACAGTGAAAATTCACCGTGGCAAACTCTGGGACGTGCCACCTGGGGCAGCACCAGCCCATTTAGCCCGAACACCGCTGAGGCCGCACAGGCTGGCGACGTAGTCATTGTAAAAGCCGGCGTATACACCACTACACAGACACTCGGGCAGCGTGATTTACCCACCTACAACCCGGCCAACACCGGCACCGCAGGAAATCCTATAGTTTTTCGTGCCGCCAGTGGAGAGGATGTTATTTTGCAGGGCTTTTCCGGCACAACAGACGGCGCACTCATAGGTGCAAATGATCGTAGTTATATCACATGGGATGGTTTCATTATCAATGAGCCGGCAATAGCTACCTCACCAGATACCGGTCCTGTGGTGGTGTGGAATTCAGACAATATCACACTACAAAACCTGACCATCATCGGCAAAACGGCAGCCTGGAACGACAATCACAACGGCATTCGACTGGAATTTGCCACCAATTCGGTCGTTCGCAGCAATCGAATCAGTGGCATACGTAATGCCCCCAATAACGGCAATGGCGCCGCCATTATGGTGTATGACTCTGAAGGTATTATTTTCGAATACAATGAAATATGGGACTCTGGCGGCGGCATTTATCTTAAAGGACGAAATCCAGGATCCTTTACACTACGATACAATGTGTTACACCATATTGATGGTGCAGCAATAACTGTATTGGGCGTTGCAGATGGCGGCGGATCCAGCAACGAGATATACCAGAATCTGGTGTATGACTCGCGCGAAGGCATCATCTTCTCCAGTATTGATGCTGCTGGACCCGCTGATGTGGATGTGGTTAACAACACCTTTCATAACCTGTCCAGTGCCGGTGTCTATATCGATGACGACGACACTGGTTATGCCGATCTGGTCATTCGAAACAATCTGTTTACGGACGTCCGTACCGGCATCCAGGCAGAAGAGCTACCCAATGCAGCTGCACTGGATGATTTTAATATTAACAATAACATGTATTTCGGCTTCAATCAGATGGCACGACTTGTTTATAGTGACTTGAGCCTTAGCCAGTGGCAAAGTCAGACTGGCAAGGATACAAGCTCAACAGCGAATGATCCACTTTACGTAAACCAGAACCAGAATGATTTTACTTTATCTGCTGGCTCACCAGCCATTGATGAGGGTATAGATCTACTCAATCTTCAGGGTGGTGGCACAAGCAACCCGATAAACCTGGGTGCTTATATTAATGGCACGGCTATGAACGACATTGGCCCCCAGAATGAGCCTGTAACTCTGCCCTCACCACCTACTATCACGGTTCCGTAATGTGTGGCACTTGTATTTTACTGGTCTTTATTTAAGTAACAGCGAATCATACAATTTCTCATATCGGCCGGTCATTTCTGCCGCAGTGAATGATGCTTTATAGTGGGATTGAGCACGATCTCCGTATTGTTGTCTCAAGCCGGAGTCCATAACCAGTGATTCAAGTGCCGCTGTCATCTCACTGATATCTGCAGGTGCTACTATACGCGCATTATTTTTATCAGTAAGTATATAACCAGTTTCACCCACAGATGTTGCGACTATAGCCTTACCCGCTGCCATTGCCTCAAGCAGGACCATAGACATTGCTTCCCATAAAGAAGGCTGGAAAAAAATATCAACATTAGGTAGAAAATGTCTGGGTGCATCTTTAACCCAGCCAATTAAAAAAACATCATTATCAAGCCCATGCCTGCTTATTTCAGCCAACAGATCATCACGCAAGTGACCATCACCGGCTATTAGAAATGCAA
>JBFFND010000238.1:0-4465 GCA_041563375.1 Gammaproteobacteria bacterium
CGCTAAGCCGGAAAAACCAGACGATCAATGAAGCTGCACATAATAATGTGCGCGATCTCATCGAGGACAGCAAGGTGCCGGTGCATGTCTGTGCGACCTACGCCGGCAGGCGCGGTTTGACCGAAGAGGATTTCCCCGAGTATTTAAATGTCTCTGCCTCGGGACCCGCGCAGATTAATGACTATAAGGCGGTGGGTTACCTGCCTGTTGTGATTAGAAGTGAAAAGGCTGGTGGGCAATAGGTTCGATCACTTGCTGTTTAAAAGAAAACGCGAATGCACGCGAATGACAGCTCCTGCGCATCCATGCGCTCGCTGATTTAGTGCATCCATGCACGTCAACGCAAATAACGCTAATGGGCGTGGTTAAAGTTTTATAGCTATAAGTTATCTCGTTAATATTAGAAACAACAGTGTTCTGGCCCGGTCTTGCTATACTCTGGGAAATTGTTCGATACCAACTTATCAGGAGTGGTGCCTAAATGAAAAAGCTTATTGGTGCACTGTTGGCGATGGTCATACATGGTCTCTTCTTTCAAACTGCATTAGCAGAGGACGGAAAAACAGCTCTGGTGCCTTTACCCTCAGTTGAGGACTTCACGAGGGGTAATGATGGCTGGAGCTTCGGCCTGGGCCTGGCTGTTGAGTACGAAGCTGCGTACGAAGGGTCGGATGAATACGGCTTCGAAGTCGATCCTGCTGGTGCGGTACAATGGCGCAGCGGTGATGATATTTTCTTCTGGGCGGGTGAGGCGCTGGGTTGGCGTGGTCTTCGTTCCAGTACGTGGCTATTCGAGGCCATCGTGGGTTTCGATGAGGGTCGTGAAGAAAGTGATTCCGATGACGGTCGCCTGGATGGTCTCGGTGATGGAGATGAGGGTGCTGAACTCATGCTGCAAGTACGTCATGCGTTCGATGCCGATTGGCGTTATTGGCTGGATGGTCGAGTTGTAACCGGTGATAACGGAAGTCTTGGTCTTTTTGGAGTGGGGCGCCGCTTCGGCAAGCAGAACGACGGAACCGGTCACGAATTTGCTATCGCTGCCGTATTTCACGATAGCGATTATGCCAATAAAGATTTTGGTATAGACGCAGAGCAGTCAGTTGCATCGGGGCTGAATGAGACCAGTCTGAGTGGAGGATTTCGCTCGGTTGGCTTCAATTACAATTATCGTCATTATATTAACGAGAATTGGCAGTTTTTCGGCGAGGCGGTATATGAACGGTATAGCAGCGACATTGAGGATAGCCCAATCGCACGCAACAACTATGAAGCCGAAGTAGGCGTCGGATTTATTTACGTATTCTAGACCAGGGCAACTCCACACCGACCCCTTTAATCCTTTTAAAAGAAAACGCAAATGAACGCTAATTAACGCAAATAAACGCTAACAGAAGCTTTGTAGTTATAAGCACAGGGTTGTTAGTGTTGATTTCTGGTTAGAAAACGTGGTCTGTCCCCGATTTGTTTGTTAGCTTTTTTAATATCAAATGAAGTTATTGCATCTTGGCCGTATAGAAGGACAGAACTAGTTGCGGGTGCTTCAGGCCAAAATTGGGGTGTTAAGTTTTTTAATTGAATAGGGATTTCTGTCTCAAAGTCTATATCTTCTTCTGCCCATCTAGACATTACATTAAGATCGAAATTATAGCTGCTTGGTTCATTAAATGTGATCATGAAACCTATAGGGAAGAATTTTAAAAACCAAATAGCCATGCTGTCACCAACTCTGGTATCTAAATAGCCGCAATCTCTAGCCATTACATGGCCTTGGTATGGATAAGCCCAATAATATATTTTTATATTACTGGGTAATATTTTGTCTTTGTCTAAGAAATATTCTTTTATGACTTTTGTCATTGCTCCGCTATCGTATCTATTAACGCCTTGCGCACATATATGACCTAAAAGAGAGCGCATTACTCTTTGAGGTTTTGCTTTTATATGCATTATTTCTGGGAGATAGATATCAGACTTTAGATAGCTACCTATACGATTAACAAAGCCAATAAAGTCCGGGTCGTAATGTTTACCAAGTAATGTGTTATTGCATGTACTACATAAGGTTCTATATTTCACACCATTATTTAATAAGCGACCTTTTGACTTAGGCTTTTCCATGTTTAGTCGTTCAGTTATATGATGAACAACAACTTGAGATATTTTTATGCAGCCTTTTGGCGGGGTGTGATCTTCAGTGAGTTTTCCATACGCACCACAAATGTTGCATATTCCAATTTTAGGTCCTTTGGTAGCAACTAAAGCTTTCATTTTTATCCTTTATGAAGCTAACGCATTGGTAAGGGGCAGCAACCCAGTAGTAAAGCTAAATTGTTGCTGTGATTGTTAGTGTACGTTAAATGTAACATAGAAGTTAAAGGTTGCCTGTCACACTTGAGCTATTTGTTAGGAGTGTAATGTTCACCTATTGAAACTTTTATCCCGCTTAGTATTCCTTTTTTGTCGAGAATAATTTTACCATAGCCACCGTATTCATTTGACCATGAATTTCTTATAATTAGTTTAAGCTTGTAACCACCTTCAAATAAATAATTTTTTATTTTATTGCTATTTGGTAATGTAATAGAGGTGTGTATGGTCATATTAGGTGGTACAGGATAATTACCATTTAAGGTGGTGATATCTTTAGGTCTAGATAAACGCACAGCGCCAGCTAGAACATTCATATCATTAGATGGTGTTTCTGGCTTTAAAATATAAAATTCTGCCTCGGGCTCAATCCATGCTTCAGTTCCTAAACTATTAAATATACTGACTGGAATATCTATGGATTTTAGTGAGGTTGTAGCAGAAACATCAGTTTCAATTGATGATTGTAATTCATTGGGTGGTACAAAATATGCAAACAAAGCAACAGCCAACCCTATAATTGATGCTATTGACCCTAGAGCACCAAGCAGTTCAAAAGATGTAAGTTGTTTCGGATGATATATTGCTTTGTGAATAAACGATTCTTTTTTAATTTTAGACTTACTATTTTTATTGATTTCAAAGTATTTTGTATCTGTTATTTCGAAGTGCGTCGGTAAGCCTTTTTGCATGTTCGACCAGTCATCAGTTATTTTTCCTGCGCCTTGATTTTGAAAAAACTCGAACGCTTCTTTAACTGGATAATACTGGTGTTCGACTCTAAAACGGCCACCACGAGACAAAACGGAGCCTATCTCAATTGTATTGGACTTGAACTTTTCTGCTTGCCACCGAATACAGTCCTTGAATTCATTTATGATGTCATCTGTAAGAGGGTATTTTCTAGAGCTCATATTTTCCCTTTGATCTCCTGGATGCTTTAGTTATTAAGGCTGTGCTTCCAGACCTACTTGTCATGTGTATGTATTCATATTTGCCAGACGTTGTTTTTAGAAATGTATATATTTCAGCTGTTTGACCCGGATATATTGTTAGTACAGATACGCTAAACTCACCACGTGCAAAAGGTAGAATTTTGCCGCCTTGTTCAACGGTAGAGTTTATTTTATTTGTAGCGTCAACAAACAAAATATCGTATTCATTATTTTTGTTTTTGATTAGTTTTGTTAAACCATTAGATATTTTGTCTTTAGACCAACCGGAATTTTTCTTTATAACTAGACCGGTTTCTGGGTAGTATGCTGTGCCACTAGGACTGTGGCATGAAGCGATTTCTGTCGCAATGACAGCTTGATTGAAAAGCAGAAGCGATAATAGAAGAAACAGCCTCATAAATTAACTCCCTTTTATGGCTAACAATGATATATACGACATTTGTCGTAATTTACAGTAAATTGCGACCTGTCGCATTACAACTAACGCATTTAAGTTGTTGCTTATATGTTTGAGGCTGGTAAGGCAGGTGAGGCTATTTGTGATTTATCCTGCTGGGGGTGTTAGTAAACCAGCCCCTTATCCACCACAATCCGCAGTATCCTTCCATGGTTCAGGTTGAGTGTGGTGACATCGACGGTGTGATGTTTCTGGTCTCCCAGCTTCATTATCATGGTGATATGGTGGGCGCCGCTCTGTTCTGCTAGCTGGCGTGAGATGTGACACAGGTTGGCGGTTTCTTCTGATTGCTGGCTGAGGATTTCGTCACAGGCTTTTGCCATGTCGGGCGCGCCCTCGGCAAGGTCCATCATTTCGTTGAACTTGTGATTGGTTTTTTCGACCAGGCCGTCTTTCATGACTACGGCGCCGAAATGATTGGAGGTCATGATCTGGTCGATTAATGACTCGTGGTGGTTTTTGTCGCCAAACTTCAGCCAGTTTTCATGCAGGCCGAAGTGGCTGGCGATCTTTTTTACGTCGGTGTCCTGGATAATGGTTTCCAGTGCAAACCAGCGACGTAGGGTGCGGGGTGTTTTTCCGGTAATATTAGCGAGGGTTTTTTTGAACTCCTGTTTGCTGAGCCCTGATTCCTGCTGTAACACAGTGAGACGATCAATAATCTGCTGTCGGTCTCGCATTA
>JBFFND010000239.1:0-4455 GCA_041563375.1 Gammaproteobacteria bacterium
GCCGGGACGAATCAGCCCCAGGCAATTCGGCCCCAGAATACGGATGCCATACTGGCGCGCAATCTCCAGCAACTTTTTCAGCAGCGTGGCACCTGTTGCCTCACCCGTGCTAAAGCCAGTGGAAATAATAATCGCCATACGCACCCCGTGCCGGCCACAGTCATGCATGACCCCGGCAATGCTGGTTGCGGGCGTGGCAATGACTGCCAGGTCCACCGGTTTATTGATCGCATCCATGGACGCATAACAGCGCTGGCCATCCAGTCTTTTATATTTTGGATTAAGGGGATAGACTGGGCCGCTAAAGCCTGAATGACGCAAATTATCATACACGCGGCCACCCACGGATTCAGGCTTCTCGCTGGCGCCGAATACCGCGATGGCATTGGGTGAGAAAAGACGATCGAGAAAATGCGCACTCATAAAAATTTTCCGTTAACTGCCATTGATAATGCATTCGGTTTAGCGGTTTCACCTAATCGACCCACAATGATCGAGCAACACAAGTAAAGCTGAAATTTATGACAGTCGCTATCATTTCACACGCTGATTGCAGTGCCTACGATCTGGGCCCACATCACCCGGAATGCCCGTCGCGCATCAGCGCCATTTCAGACCAGCTACTGGCCTCGGGGCTGGACTTTGTTTTACAACACCATGATGCGCCACTGGCCAGTAATGAGCAACTGTGCCGCGTACATGACCCGGATTATATCCAGCAGATTTTTCACAAGGCACCTCGCGATGGCCAGATATGGCTCGACCCGGACACCCCGATGACACCACAATCACTCAACGCCGCACTACGCGCAGCCGGTGCCGTGGTGCACGGGGTTGATCTGGTAATGTCGGAAAAAAACAGCAGTGCCTTCTGCAATGTGCGCCCACCAGGACACCATGCGGAACACAATAAAGCCATGGGCTTCTGTATTTTTAATAACATCGCCGTGGGTGCAGCCCATGCATTGCATGCTCATCAACTGCAACGGGTGGCGATTGTTGATTTTGATGTACACCATGGCAATGGCAGCGAAGATATTTTCAGGCATGACCCACAACTCCTGCTCTGCTCCAGCTTCCAGCATCCGTTTTATCCCAATACCGGCAGTGAATCCGATAGTGACAATATCATCAATATGCCCTTAAGCGCCGGCAGTAATGGCACTGACTTCCGCAATGCCTGGCAGGGTCATGGTCTGCCCGCGCTGGATCAGTTCAAGCCAGAACTAATTTTAATCTCGGCGGGTTTCGATGGTCACATTGAAGATGATATGGCCAGCCTGAAACTCACGGAAGATGACTATGCCTGGCTAACCCTGCAGGTAAAACAGCTTGCCGAGCGGCATGCACAGGGTCGCATTGTATCTACCCTCGAAGGCGGTTATGCACTCAACGCACTGGGACGTAGTGTCAGCGCACATCTGCGCGTCCTGCTCGATTGACGGACATATCAAAAACCTCTTTAATGAATATTATTCAGCGCTATTTTATCCGTCGAAATTTACGCAAACACGGCATCCCATTTAAACAATGGCATCACATCACCTCGCAACTGCCTGTTGTTGCGGCGTTATCCTCGCGACAAAAAGCACGGCTGCGATTGCTGAGTACATTGCTGATTAAAAAGAAAGTGTTTATTGGCGCCCATGATTTTGCAATCAGCGACGAGATGCGCATCTGCATCGCCGCCCAGGCCTGTGTACCCATACTCAATATCGGCCTGAACGCCTATGCTGGCTGGCTGGAAATTATTGTCTACCCGGATGCATTTATTGTCAGCCATGATGTAGTGGACGAAATCGGCCTGGTGCATCATCAGCGCCGCGGCTTAAGCGGGGAATCCTGGGGACGAGGCCCGGTAATTTTATCCTGGCAGGATGTACAGCACGACAGCTATAAACTTCACCCGGGACATAATATTGTGATTCATGAATTTGCCCACAAACTGGATATGGGCTCAGGCCATGCCAATGGCCAGCCGCCACTGCCACCGAATATGTCGGCAAACGAGTGGAACCATGCACTGACTGATGCCTACAACACACTCAGCCGACGCATTGAACATCACCAGCACACCTACATCAACGCCTATGCAGCCACCAGTGCCGCTGAATTTTTTGCCGTCTGCTGCGAGTATTATTTTACTGCTCCGCAGATACTGGAAAAACATTGTCCGCAGGTTTTCCAGCAGCTTGATGCCTATTTTAAACAGGGCTCGACTTAGTACAGGCCCAGAGCAGCAGCCTGCATACCCTGGCAACAGAACCTGTGCAGACACGCGGCTATAGCTGTTTTCTTCTCGCCCAGTTCAGCAACAGCCATAAGCCAGACAGACACAATAAACCGGTGAGCGATACAGAGCCGCCGCTGCTGTTATTCACACTGCCATCACCCGCTACAGGCCCTGCCGCCTCATCTATATCATCTGCCACATCATCAGTACCCATTGACTGATCGATCGGAACAAGCCGACTGTCCTGTGCAATCTGTTCGTACTTAAGCTGCTGTGCGTCATACATTGACTTAAAATCATCGACCTGTTCCAGCTCGTCATCACGGTACAGATCCTGCAGAAAGCCATAACCAATTACCTGGTAATTTAACGATACCCTGACCTGTAAATTACCTGTCACTGACACCGGGAAACGATAAGTTATTTCATCAGCACCCAGATTAAAATTGCTGTCACTCAGTGCCTGACCCTTTACCGCCACATCTTCAGGTACCGCAAGCTTATTGAAACCTTTGGGTGTCAGACGGTTATCCTTCAGGTACTGCGCCGCACGTAACAAGGTATAGGTAATATTGCTGTCTGAATCCCCCATCACCGGCTCGTAAATCTGTACCTGATCCGCTGAGGTAATCAGATCATAGTGTGGCTCGAAGCGGGTCTGGTTATCATCATTATCTGCAGCGACAATCGAGCCATCGGCATTAACGCGCCCTGATTCAAACACAATGTTATTGCTCTCATCTGTTACCACAAAATGAAGCCACATACGACGTGATGGATAACCACGCGGTGTTTTATGCCCTGACTGATTTTCCAGCACCACTTTAGTTTCCAGCAATCCATCATTCACCGATGCCGATACAATCTCGACAGAGACCGAACTTTGCAGCATCTGCCGTGATCGACTAATTGCCGTATCAAGATCGCCACTGGTAACACCCAGCTGTACAGCATTCTCTTTAAGAAGGTTCAGCATAACGGTATTGCCACCCACCAGCTCATGTTTGGCAAAATCCGATCTGGCTGGCAAATCCTGTGGCCTGGTCGAAACCATGGATGTGGTTGTCGGCATATGGCAATCCTGACAGCTTTGAGGATTACTGCCGGCATCATCAAATATTGAATTCTGCCATTCGGTATAGGGCATCTGCTCGGGAAATTCTGTATCCGCAGTTGTTGTCAGTAGATTACCCTGCGCATCAACATATGGTGTTTTCAGGTTATGACAGGTGGCACACATGGCCGAGTCCGAGACATGTGCGCTGTAGGTAGGTGTGTACCCGGTATTGTTAAACATTGGCTGCGTACTCACACCACTATACTGACCATACAGCATTTTAGAATCATTAAAGTTATAGTTGCCGGAAAAGCCGTCCAGCGTACCCAGGCTGGCATCATCCTCGATCTGATGACACACGGTGCAGCTCACGCCATTCATCGCCGCGTCATGATATTCATGACCCACATCTAGAATGCCATTACTGCCGAACAGGGTTACTTCATCACCCTCATGCTGGCTTATTTCATAATTTGCCATAGGCGCATGACACTGCGTACATTTATCATTAATTTCACTGGATAAATGTGAGTTTCTTTTTAACTCGGATGCGACCTTTGCCTGCCAGAATGGGTCCTTGGCTGAATTCGCCATCATTGAGGCGCCCCAGTCACGCACAATAGACACATCATTACCCGACACATCCGCTAATCCGTCGTGACACTGACTGCAGTTGCCCGAGCCGGAAAAATGCTCGGTGGTAAACTGGCTATCTTCTGCATGGACGATAAATACAGGCAGCATTAGCAGCAGGCCGGCAACAATATTCATAATGTATTTATTCATAATAGGATTCAGATATTAATAAAAACCAGGTGACGACTTTATTTAACTGGTTAATGACTTCTCCTGCGCTCTTACAGTTCGGGGATAAATTAATAAAGATTCAACCAGGAAAACTGGATATTATTTTACTAAGAAAAAGCGTAATTCAGCGCATGCACCTTTACGGGCTGTAGAAAAATCGACCAACTGTAATGAGGCGAGATGATATTACAACAACACGCTTTTTTATTTATTGATTTGATCGACATTTATATAAGACAGGCCATACAGCCAATTGATAATTATCATTTTTCTCGCCCCGGCTGGTATTTCTCCTAATATTAATTGATCAATCGCAATCACTCAGAACCAAATCAACAGAACTGAACCAAATAAAAAC
>JBFFND010000240.1:0-4437 GCA_041563375.1 Gammaproteobacteria bacterium
GTGGTCGCATCAAGGTGAGCAAATGCGGTAGCCGGAGCAGGGTCAGTCAAGTCGTCAGCAGGTACGTATACAGCTTGAACCGAGGTAATAGAACCGGTTTTGGTTGAGGTAATACGTTCCTGCAGTACGCCCATTTCTTCCGCCAGTGTTGGCTGGTAACCTACCGCAGAAGGCATACGACCTAACAGTGCAGATACCTCGGTGCCCGCCAGTGTGTAACGATAGATGTTATCGATAAACATCAGTACGTCACGACCTTCGTCACGGAAGTTTTCCGCAATGGTCAGACCGGTCAGTGCTACACGCAGTCTGTTTCCTGGGGGCTCATTCATCTGGCCATAAACCAGTGCTACCTTGTCCAGTACACCGCCTTCTTCCATTTCATAGTAGAAGTCGTTACCTTCACGAGTACGCTCACCCACACCTGCGAATACAGAGTAACCGCTGTGCTCAACCGCGATGTTACGAATCAGTTCCATCAGTGTTACGGTTTTACCAACACCCGCACCACCGAACAGACCAACCTTACCACCCTTGGCGATAGGCATAACCAGGTCGATTACCTTAACACCGGTTTCCAGAATCTCTACATCTGAAGACAGTTCTTCGTATGTAGGTGCTGCACGGTGAATAGGCAGAGATTTCTGCTCACCAATCGGGCCCGCTTCATCAATCGGCTCACCCAGTACGTTCATTACACGACCCAGGGTTTCTATACCAACTGGTACAGTAATCGCCGCGCCTGTGTTAGTCACTTCAAGGCCACGCTTTAAGCCTTCACTTGTACCCATCGCAATCGTACGAACGATACCATCACCCAGCTGTGCCTGAACTTCTAACGTCAGACCTGCGCTTTCAATTCTTAACGCATCGTATACCTTGGGAATACTGTCCCTCGGAAACTCAACGTCGATCACCGCACCGATGATCTCAATAACTTTTCCAGCACTCATAGACTGATCCTCTTAATTTAAATTCTTTATATGTCGTAACTTATCGACAATTAAACGGCGGATGCACCTGCAACAATTTCAGAAATTTCCTGGGTAATTGCTGCCTGACGCGCTTTGTTATACATGGTTTCAAGGTTGCCGATAATGTCGCCCGCATTGTCTGTTGCGGCTTTCATCGCAATCATTCGTGCTGACATTTCACAAGCTATGTTTTCAACTACACCCTGATACACCTGCGATTCAACAAAACGCATGAGCAGTCCATCAAGAATTTCTTTTGAGTCCGGCTCATAGATGTAATCCCAATGATGTTTCAGTTCCTCATCATCGGACCCGCTAACTGGCAGCAGCTGTTGAACCCCTGCCTGTTGAGTCATGGTATTAACAAACTCATTACTTACCAGGTAAAGCGCATCGATCTTGCCTGCAGTAAACGCATCCAGCATCACCTTGACTGAACCAATCAGGTCGGTAATGTGGGGCGAGTCGCCTAACTGACTTGCCTGGGCTACGATGTTGGCGTTCTGACGCTTGAAGTACTCAACCGCTTTACGGCCAACTGGCACCACGTCAATTTCAACACCTTTCTCATGATGGGCTTTCATATCGGCAACTGTCTTCTTGAACAGGTTGACGTTAAGACCACCACACAGGCCTCGATCCGAAGTTACAACAATGTAACCTACTCGCTTTATCTCACGCTCGATCATAAACGGATGTTTAATTTCGGCATGAGCCTGAGACAGATGCGCTATTACATTGCGCATCTTCTCAGCGTATGGACGGCTGGCTGTCATTCTGTCCTGCGCTTTGCGCATTTTAGAAGCAGCAACCATTTCCATGGCTTTGGTAATTTTCTGAGTGTTTTTAATACTCTTTATTTTACCGCGTATTTCTTTTGCACCGGACATGCTTTACTCCGATTTACCAAACACCGTTCGCTTTAAAAGCTTCAAGTGCTGTTTTCATTTCAGCTGCAATGTCATCGTTATAGTCGCCAGACTCATCAATCTTGGCTACCAGGTCAGCGTTATTGCTCTTCACATACGCCCACATGGCTGCTTCGAAATCCAGAACCTTGGAAACTTCAACATCGTCCATAAAACCTTCGTTCATGGCGAACAGGCTGAAGCCCATCTGCGCCACACCCAGTGGTGAATACTGAGCCTGTTTCATCAGTTCTACGGCACGTTCACCCAGTGCTAACTGTGCGCGTGTTGCTTCATCAAGATCAGATGCAAACTGTGCGAATGCCGCCAGTTCACGGTACTGAGCCAGTGCCAGACGTACACCACCACCCAGCTTCTTGATGATTTTGGTTTGTGCTGCACCACCTACACGAGATACCGACAGACCTGCGTTGATCGCTGGACGGATACCTGCGTTGAACAGATCAGACTCAAGGAAGATCTGGCCATCAGTAATCGAAATTACGTTGGTTGGTACGAATGCAGAAACGTCACCGTCCTGGGTTTCGATAATTGGCAGTGCAGTTAATGAACCGGTTTTACCTTTAACCGCGCCATTAGTTGCTTTCTCTACATAGTCAGCATTTACACGTGCTGCACGCTCTAACAGACGAGAGTGTAAGTAGAAAACGTCACCTGGATACGCTTCACGACCTGGTGGACGACGCAGCAGCAGAGATACCTGGCGGTAAGCCCACGCCTGCTTGGTTAAGTCATCATATACGATCAGTGCATCTTCACCGCTATCACGGTAGAACTCACCCATGGCACAGCCAGAGTAAGGTGCGATGTACTGCATCGCTGCTGAATCAGATGCGGTTGCCGCAACCACAATGGTATGCGCCATTGCGTCATGCTCTTCCAGTTTGCGAACCAGGTTAGCAACGGTTGAGGCTTTCTGGCCTACCGCTACGTAAACACACTTAACGCCGGTGCCTTTCTGGTTGATGATTGCATCCAGTGCTACGGCAGTTTTACCTGTCTGGCGGTCACCGATTATCAGCTCACGCTGGCCACGGCCTACGGGTACCATTGCGTCAATTGCTTTCAGACCTGTTTGTACAGGCTGGTCAACCGATTTACGCTCGATAACACCAGGCGCAATCTTTTCGATTGGCGAAGAAGTTGACGTTTCAATTGGGCCTTTACCGTCAATCGGGTTACCCAGTGAATCGACAACACGACCTAACAGTGCATCGCCTGTTGGTACTTCAAGAATTTTACCAGTACATTTGGCGATATCACCTTCTTTCAGGTGCTTGTCAGAACCCAGTACAACCGCACCTACGGAGTCACGCTCCAGGTTAAGTGCAAGTGCAAAGGTATCGCCGGGCAGTTCAATCATCTCACCCTGCATGGCTTCTGCCAGACCGTGGATTCGTACGATGCCATCGGCCAGGCTTACAATAGTACCTTCGGTACGGGCTTCTGCGACCGTCTCGAAGCTTTCTATACGTTTTTTAATCAGTTCACTGATTTCTGATGGATTCAGTTGCATTCTTTTGATCCTCGTTAATGGCCCACTTACTGAGCGACGGCCTGGGTTAATGACCCAATCTTGGCCCGTGTGGAACCATCAATTACTAAGTCGCCAGCCCGAATGACTACACCGCCGATTAACGACGCATCTACTTCAGTCGTTAAGCTAACTTCACGGCCTAATTTCTTTTTCAGGGCTTCGGTCATTGATTTAACTTGCGCATCACTTAATGGATAAGCCGATGTCGCCGTTGCTTCTACTGTGCCTTCAGCCTGTGCTTTTAACGCTTCAAATAAAACAGCAATTTCAGGCATTAGAACCAGGCGGCCATTCTCTGACAGTGTTCTGACAAAGTTCTTTTGCGTATCGCTTAACTTGTCAGCACAGATATCTATCAGGATATCGCCTTTATCAGCAGCACCCAGTTTGGGTGAATCAATAATCGATGCATACGCTTCATTGCACACGATGGCGCTAATCAGCTGTATTGCATCTAACCATTCAGCCTGCTTAGATTCAGCTTGCGCTACTTCGAAAGCTGCTTTTGCATAAGGCCTGGCGGCAGTTGTGTATTCAGACATGTTCGATCACCTTACCCTTGAATTAAATCTGGGCGATCATGTCGTCAACGATGTCGCTATGCGCTTTCTCGTCAACTTCACGGTTCAGGACTTTCGCAGCACCGGCCATAGCCACGCTTGCAATCTGCTGTCTCAGTTGCTCTTTTGCACGATTGATTTCCTGCTCAATCTCAGCGTCCGCTGCCGCTTTAACACGACCTGCTTCTTCCTTTGCATTATCCTTAGCTTCTTCAACAATTTCAGATGCACGCTTCTGCGCCTGAGTCACAATTTCAGCCGCCTGATCTTTGGCTTCCTTAATGTGCTTCTCAGCCGCTTTTTCAGCCAGCTCCTGTTCATGCTTGCCACGTTCAGCAGCAGCGAGTCCATCGGCAATCGTCTTTTTACGCTCGTCCAGCGCTGTGATCAGCGGTGGCCACACGTATTTCATTACGAACCATACAAACACGAAAAAC
>JBFFND010000241.1:0-4401 GCA_041563375.1 Gammaproteobacteria bacterium
GAAATTGCGTGTTTGTAAACCATCTGGCTTACCGTATTGCGCAACATCACTGCGAACTGGTCAAAGGATTCAACCTGGCCTTGCAGCTTAATACCGTTTACAAGGTAAATTGAAACTGGAACACGTTCCTTACGTAATGCGTTCAAGAAGGGTTCTTGTAATGATTGCCCTTTTGGCATGGTTGCTCTCCCAACATTTTGTTGTAGTTATAAACCCACATGCACAATCACTGCATGTAAAAAATATTCGTTTACTTATTCGCCATATGGCGTCAGCAAAACCGATTTCAAGCCAGCCATCCGACTAAATTAGCAAATAGACCGATTTTCCCTGAATATCAATTAAAGAATAGCGAGTTTTTCAGATTTTTCATGATTTTCTGAGCAGTAGACTCTTCAATATCATAGAAGTTGCAATGCTGCTCCTTTCGCAGCCAGGTCAGCTGCCGCTTGGCAAGCTGACGAGTCGCGGTAATCGCCTTTTCCACCATCTCATCATAACTTAGCACACCCTCAATATACTCCCATACCTGACGGTAGCCAACACAGCGCATTGAGGGCATATCCAGACTCAGATCACCTCTTGCCCTCAACGCCTCCACCTCTTCGATAAAGCCCTGTTTTAACATCTGATGAAAGCGTTGCGCGATGCGCTGACGAAGTAATTCACGATCCTGGGGGAAATAGGCAATTTTTGCCAGCTTATAGGGTAGCCCTTGCGCCGCTTGCTGCTGCCACAACTCACTCAGGGTTTTACCCGATATTTCATACACTTCCAGCGCACGCTGAATACGTTGCGGGTCATTAGGATGGATGCGTTGCGCAGACACCGGATCTACCTGCGCCAGGCGCTGATGCATCGCCAGCCAGCCAGATGCCTGAGCCTCGGTTTCGAGCTGCGAGCGAACCGACTCATCCGCCGGTGGCAGCATCGACAGTCCTTGCTGAAGAGCCCTGTAATATAACATGGTGCCCCCGACCAGCAGGGGGGTTCTGCCTCGTTCGATAATTGCACTGATTTCAGCCAGTGCATCGTCACGGAAACTGCCAACAGAATAGGCTTCACTCGGATCGATAATATCAATCAGCGCATGAGGCACCTGTTGCAGGGTTTGTGCATCGGGCTTGGCGGTGCCTATGTCCATATCACGGTAGACCAGCGCCGAATCCACACTGATCAGCTCGCAGTCAAACTGCTCCGCACAGGCCAGCGCCAGATCGGTTTTACCGGCGGCGGTGGGCCCCATAACAAACAGACGGGTCGGGGCATCCTGGCTGACGCTTTGTGTTTGATGAATAATAAAATCTGACATCTGGGTGACGACGATCCGCCTACTGGCCGCGCATAAACCACTTGTCGATAGCATCCAGGCTGAACTCGGTCCAGGTGGGGCGGCCGTGATTACACTGTCCGCTACGTTCGGTCTGTTCCATGTCCCGCAGTAACGCATTCATTTCGGCAATGCTCAGGCTACGGTTGGCGCGCACCGAACCGTGGCAGGCCATGGTGCCCAGTACCTGGTTAATCGCATTGCGTATACGCTGTGAAGTACCATAGCTGAGCACATCGGAGAGCACATCGCGCACCAGCGACTCGGCATCGGCGCGTGCCAGGATCATCGGCACCTGGCGGATACGGATCGACTCCGGACCACTGCGATCCAGCTCAAAACCCAGCTCGCTGAACAACGCCGACTGTTCTTCTGCCAGCTCCGCCTCCTTCTCACTCAGGTTCATGCTGATAGGCACCAGCAACGGTTGCGAGGCCAGCTGACCCTGATCCATCCCCTGTTTCAGCCGCTCATAGGTAATGCGCTCGTGAGCCGCGTGCATATCCACCACCACCAGCCCTCTTGCCGTTTGCGACAGAATATAAATGCCATGCAGCTGTGCCACTGCGAAACCCAGCGGGGGGATATCCGCCGCATCGGTCGCTGTCTCTGTAGCTGTATGGGTGTTAAACGCCTCTGCCTGTTGCGGAGTGAAACCGCGGGACAGATTGTCATAGGCCTTAATCTGCTCCTGTACCGGCAGCGCCATACTGCTCTGCCGCGGCGCAGCACCGTAGGCATAAGCCTGGGACGATGTCTGTGTCGGCTGCCCTGACGGCATAGCAGGATTCTGCGCCATGGACGCAGTCTGTGCAGCCATATCCGCCGGTCGCACATCCGCCAGTGCACGGTGAATGCCACGAAACAGAAAATCATGCACCAGCCGGCTCTCGCGAAAACGCACTTCGTGCTTGGTCGGGTGTGCATTCACATCCACCAGCGCCGGGTCCAGCTCAAGGTAGAGCACATAGGCCGGGTGCCGGCCATGATAGAGCACATCCTGGTAGGCCTGGCGAACCGCATGGGTCACCAGCCTGTCGCGGATCATGCGACCATTTACAAAGAAGTACTGCATATCTGCCTGCGAACGGGAGAAGCTCGGTGAGGCAATCCAGCCATGCATCGACAGGCCTGCCGCAGCATATTCCATATGCTGTGCCTGCTCAATAAAGGCCTTGCCACAGACTTCCGCCAGACGATGCTCCATTGAGGCCCTATCTGCCGCAGCCCGCCACTGTTTGATGGGGCGCTGGTTATGGTTCAGGCTGATACTGACATCGAAATGGCTCAGTGCAATACGCTTGACCACATCCTCCAGATGATTGAATTCGGTTTTTTCGGTGCGCATAAACTTGCGCCGCGCCGGCACATTGTAAAACAGGTCGCGCACTTCAATGGTCGTGCCTGTACCGTGAGGTGCCGGTGCCAGTTCGGCGGAAGCCTCATCTCGTCCCTGCACTCTGAAACCCTCCGCCGCATCCTGGCGCGAAGTAATGCTCATGCGGCTGATAGAAGCAATGCTGGGCAACGCTTCGCCGCGAAACCCCAGGCTTTTTACATGCTCCAGATCATCCAGGTTACGGATTTTGCTGGTGGCATGACGTGACAGGGCCAGCGCCAGGTCGTCCCTGTGGATACCGTGGCCATTATCGCGGATACGAATCAGTTTGATACCGCCCTGCTCGATATCAATCTCGATTTTAGTGGCATTGGCATCAATGCTGTTTTCCAGCAACTCTTTCACCACCGAAGCAGGCCGCTCAACCACTTCGCCCGCGGCAATCTGGTTAATAAGCTGGTTGGGCATTTGCTGGATTCGCTGGGACATAAACTCTCGGGTATTCGCTCTGGCGAGCAATGTAAGGTGCTGAAGAACGAGGAGTTTAACAAGCTTTATTGCTTTGACAAAGCCATCCTCAATTAATAAAGAAAACGCGAGCAACGCGAATAAACGCAAGGGTTAATTCGGGGTCAGAGTAACGGTTAATTCGGGGTCAGAGTAACAATTCCCGGTAATTCCCTCTACTTTGCCCTCTGCATACCTGGCCTCATAGGTCTCCCTGTCAACATTTCAATCTCGATCTTGTCAATTCTTACTCTGACCCCGAACTCTAACCTTTTCCTGAAAGATTAATACCAACAACGCGAGAGCCTCTAATGAACGCAAAATTTTACAGATATTAATATCGCGTATATTTGCGCTGTTCGCGTTCATTCGCGTTTTCTTTTTACACAGGCATCGCGCTACCAGCATCCAATAAAAAAGGCGACCCGCAGGCCGCCTTCATAAATCGTACTATTTTATGTCTTATTTATATGCTTGAATCAGGCGGCCTTGCGGCGGCCCAGCCCGGCCAGCGCGATCAGGCCTGTGCCAAACAGCCACACGGCAGCAGGCACTGGCACTGGTGTCACCTCGGTAATGGTGGCATAGATCTCGGCACTGGTTTGCTGACCTTCCGGCAGATCCGCATAGGTTTCGAATGACAATCCACCATCGCGTGAAAAGCCCTGCAGGCTCAACAGGTAGCTCATGCCACCCATTTCAAAAGCCACACTTTCCGGGTATGACAACAGGCTTGCCATATCATTGGCCGGGTTGGTGGTATTATCAATACCGATGCGGTATTCAATCGGCATCAGGCCATAACCATCCAGCTGGATCTCCATGCGGAAATCGATTTCCACCAGACCACCGGATAACACGGTTTGTTCATTGGTGTAGGTAAACGAGCCCAGTGAAAAGGCTTCACCGTAGGTAATGGTGGTGGCTGAGCTGCCATCGACACTGCCGGCACCATTAAACCAGAAGTGGCTCTGGATAATCTCCTGATTAACAAAGCTCTCATAAATATCGACGCCCCAGCCAAAATAGGCAACAGAGTCGGTACTGGCATTCAGGTTGCCGGGTAATTCTCTCGCGGGCGTGGCATCGTTGTCCTGGTTATAGGTCCGGTTATAGAAGTAAAAGCTACTGGCACTCGGGTTATGGAACGAACCCACCACCTGCACAGTCGCCGCATAGGCACCCTGGGCGGAGGCAATTAACGTCACTGCAGCCGCCAGGCTCA
>JBFFND010000242.1:0-4370 GCA_041563375.1 Gammaproteobacteria bacterium
AGTCAAAAGACCAGACCAACGACCAACGACGAAGGACTAACGACCAACGACCAGCTTTTGTGCTATGAGGCAGCCAGAAAAGGCTTGCCATCTGGCGACGTGTTTTATAATCTCGTTTGCTACTGAATCTGTATTCGTGATAACAGGATGTTGAACGAATATCACCGCTCATTCTCAGCGGTGTTCTGTTTTACCATTCTGTGAAAAAACGCTTAGTGACGAAAAGTATTATTCGTCCACATTTTTCAGCTATCTGCGTGCGGCTCATTCCCGGGTGCAGGTTATTTTTATCATGCTCAGTTCACAATATCTGGCAGGCATTGCTAAAGCTGAAAAAGAGTTTGCAACACAAACAAGGAGGTGCGTGTGTGCTATGTAAAAGCGGTTTATTTTGACCTGAAATCTTGTTGTGACGAGTTTGTTCAGGGTGTTGAGTTGCTTGAGCAGTCGGCAATTACAGAAGCGGTGGAGTGTTTCTATCGTGCCTGCCAGCGAGTGACGCCAGCAGATCCCTATTTTTTCAAATACAGTGCCTGTTATGGCCTGGCGGTACTACTGGATGGTGATAGACAGGGGCTGGATATCTGCCGACTGGCAGCACAAAAGACACCGCGGGATGTCGATGTGGCACTGAACCTGGTGCGTGCCGAGGTCTTTATGGCGAACCGCAAGGCGGCCATCTATACACTGGAGCAATATCTGCGGCTGGAGTCCGAACACCATGGGTTGCGCGCCATGCAGCAGAAACTGGGTGTGCGCGGACGTAAGCCTATACCGTTTCTGTCGAGAAACCATTATCTTAATGTTGTGCTGGGGAAATGGCTGCGACGAAAAAAGTCGATTGTGTCATTTTTTAATATGCTATAGTTTGCCGCGAAGTTGGCCGAGCAATCGCTGTGTGAATGCTTCGGTGTTTGCAGAGAGGAAAGTCCGGGCTCCGCAGGGCAGAGTGCCAGGTAACGCCTGGGGGGCGCAAGCCCACGGCAAGTGCAGCAGAAAGTATACCGCCCCGGTTCGCCGGGGTAAGGGTGAAATGGTGCGGTAAGAGCGCACCGCGCAACTGGTAACAGTTGTGGCAGGGTAAACCCCACTTGGAGCAAGACCAAATAGAGAAGCTGAGGCGTGGCCCGCGCTGCTTCTGGGTAGGTTGCTTGAGGCGTACAGTGATGTGCGTCCTAGATGAATGATTGCTACAGCTTCGGCTGACAGAACCCGGCTTACAGGCCAACTTCACCTTTCTTTGAGTTCTCCTCGAATCTTTTAAACCTCATGTAGTTTCTTAAGTAGTATTCTTAACTCTCTGAGTTATCTTTTGTTATCCCGTCCGTCGCCTCTCGCTTTCTGTGAAATGGCTCTAAGTTGTTGTCATATAAGGAAAAAATTCCCTGTTTCTTGCCTGTTTTTGCTTGACAGTGGTGGGGGGTGGTACCTATAGTTCAGTTGTGTGGGGAATAGTGGGTGATTGTGGGTGAAAATGTGTTTTTTTGACCACGGCTCAGTTACTTTTCCGGCCGGTAAGGCGGCTCAGGCAGCCTTAACCAGCAACAAATAATTCATAAACAGCCTTAGGGATGACACCGCGCACAACATGATCTTTCGTGGCATCAACAATCTGAACCTCGACGCCAAAGGCCGTATGGCCATTCCGTCCCGCTACCGTGACAAGCTCATGGAGTCCTGCGGCGGGCGTCTGATTGTGACCGTGGATCGTGATCGTTGCCTGCTGGTGTATCCACAGCATGAATGGGAAGTGATTGAGGCCCAGCTGGCGGCGCTGCCCAGCCTGAATAAACAGTCCCGTTTGCTGCAGCGTTTATTGATCGGTCATGCCACCGAAGCAGAGCTGGACAGTCAGGGACGGATTCTGCTGCCCACCATGCTGCGGGATTACGCGGGTCTGGATAAAAAATGCGTGCTGATCGGCCAGGGCAAGAAGTTTGAGATCTGGGATGAGCAGGTCTGGAATGATAATCAGCAGGCCTGGCTTGATGAGGTTGAAGCGGATGACAGTGTGTTGCCGGACGCACTGGAAAGTCTGTCGCTGTAATGTCCGGTGAAATAACGGACCATCGCCCGGTGTTGCTGGATGAGGCGGTGGCGGCGCTGGCGATCAGGCCTGACGGGGTTTACCTGGATGGCACCTTTGGTCGGGGCGGGCATTCCGCGGCCATCCTGGCGCAGCTTGGGCCACAGGGGCGTTTGCTGGCAATGGACCAGGACCCGCAGGCGATCAAGGCAGCACAGCAGAAGTTTGCTGGTGATTCGCGCTTTCAGATTGTGCAGCGGAACTTTGCAGAACTGCAGGATTTTGTTGCTGAGCAGGGATTGCAGCACAAGGTGGATGGTGTATTGCTGGATATCGGTGTTTCTTCGCCACAACTGGATGATGCATCGCGAGGGTTCAGTTTTCTGAAATCGGGGCCTCTTGATATGCGCATGAACCCGGACGCCGGACAGTCTGCAGCAGAGTGGCTGGCGCAGGTTGATGAGTATGACCTGGTGACCGTGCTAATGCATCTGGGCGAAGAAAAATTTGCGCGACGCATTGCCCATGCGATTGTGCAATACCGGCAGCAGGCAGAGATAAACGATACGGTGCAGCTGGCAGATATTATTGCTGCGGCGATACCGGTGAAAGATAAAAAGAAGCATCCGGCTACTAAAAGCTTCCAGGCTATCAGGATTTATATAAACCGTGAGCTTGAAGTGCTGGAGCATGCACTGCAGGCAGCAGTCAATGTTTTATCAGTGGGTGGTCGACTGGCGGTGATCAGTTTCCATTCACTGGAAGATCGCATGGTAAAGCGTTTCTTCAGGGATATATCGCGGGGCCCACAGTTGCCCAAAGATATACCGATTCTGTCAAAGGACCTGCAGCAGCCGTATCGCGTGGTGGGTAAAGCGATAAAGCCGGGTCAGCAGGAGTTGCAGCAGAATCCGCGAGCCAGAAGCTCGGTGTTGCGAGTGCTGGAGCGAATTAAGTGAAATTACAGTTAACACTGCTATCGGGATTGATTCTGGCAGTTGTGTTATCCGCGGTAGCGGTGATTTATAGCAAGCACCAGAGTCGGAAATTATTTGTTGAGTTACAGGCGCTGTACCAGCAGATAGATGAACTGGATATCGAATGGGGGCGTTTGCAGCTGGAGCAGAGTACCTGGTCCTCACACGGAAGAATAGAAGAAATAGCGCGTAAAAAATTAAATATGACACTGCCAAAGGCAAACGACATTTTATATATCACAGATGAAGACTAATACTAACAAGCCACAATTTCAGCTCAGACGCATGGTCGTGCTTTCCGTGTTTCTGCTGCTGGTTGTCGGCCTGTTATACCGTGCGCTGGATATGCAGGTGATTAATCAGGCTTTCTTCAAGCAGCAGGGTGATGCGCGGCATCTGCGAGTTGTGCCACTGATGGCGCATCGCGGTGATATTTATGATCGTAATGGCGAACCACTGGCGATCAGTACACCGGTGGACTCAGTGTGGGTTAATCCGGGCGAGCTGCAGGCTGATGTGCGTCCTTTGCATAAACTGGCGAAGATACTGGATTTGAACCAGGCGCATTTGCAAAACAAGTTGAATAAGTTAAGCGGCAAGGAATTTGTTTATGTGCAACGCCAGGTGTCGCCGGATACTGGTGAGCAGGTGAAGTCGCTGGGCCTGGCGGGTGTGTATTTACAACGTGAATATAAGCGCTTTTATCCTGCCGGCGAGGTGACATCCCATGTGCTGGGTTTTGCCGATATCGATGATCGGGGGCAGGAGGGGCTGGAACTGGCGTACGACGACTGGTTACGCGGTGAGTCGGGGGCGAAAAAAATCATGCGTGATCGACTGGGGCAGGTGATTGATGATGTGGAGAGGATACGCCCGGCAGAACCGGGCCGGTCTGTCCATCTCAGTATCGACCGGCGCATACAGTATCTGGCCTATCGAGCGCTCAAATCATCAGTAAAAGAACATAAAGCCATTGCAGGATCTGCAGTGGTTTTAAACGTTCATACGGGTGAAGTTCTGGCAATGGTGAACCAGCCTTCATTTAATGCCAATGATCGCAGTCAGTTGCGTCCCGGGGTATATCGTAACCGTGCGGTGACCGACGTGTTCGAGCCAGGTTCAACCATGAAGCCGTTTACCATTGCGGCTGCACTTGAGTCTGGTAAGTGGCATCCATTGGATAATGTGCACACCTCTCCCGGATATTACAGAGTGCAGGGTAATGTCATCAAGGACATGCGTGATTATGGAAAAATAAATCTGGGCGAAATTATTCTCAAGTCAAGTAATGTGGGTGTCAGCAAGGTGGCGCTGTCACTGCCACAGGAAACCCAGCTGGATATGTATATCAAGCTTGGATTCGGTAT
>JBFFND010000243.1:0-4347 GCA_041563375.1 Gammaproteobacteria bacterium
AGAGCCGGCCGGCGTCACAGCTTAAACTGATTCAGTAATACCGTTCTCCAGGTCCGCTTCAGGATTTTTTTGCCGCAATCGCCTGAATCGCATCACTGGAATATTCAAACGCATCGGAAAACATGGTGTCTTTTGAAGCGCCCTGTTGAGTGAACCGCTCTGCCGCCGCATTAATCATCGGTGGTGGCCCACTCATATAAATATCAAAACCTGACAGGTCGGGGTAGTGTCTGGCGACCGACTCATGCACAAAGCCGGTTTCGCCTTGCCAGTTATCATTGTCCATGGGCTCGGAAAGCACAGGGATAAACTTGAGTCGCGGATTGTTTTTAATCCACTGCTGCACCATGTCCTGCATATATAAATCACGTAAGGCACGTACCCCCATAAACAGGTGCACGGGCTGCGGGTAGTTTATATATTCAATGTGCTCAAGCATCGCCTTGAGTGGGCCGAAGCCGGTACCGCCACCCATCATAATAATCGGGCGCTGTCTTTCCTCGCGAATAAAAAAACTACCCAGTGGGCCTTCCATCTGCAAGGCTGAGTCTTCCGGCATGCTTTCAAACAGAAAATCGGTAAACACACCGCCATCTACATGGCGAATATGCAACTCGAGAAAGTCATCGTTATGCGGTGCATTGGCAATCGAAAACGCACGTCGCTTGCCATCGTCAAGAATAAATTCGATGTATTGCCCTGCCAGATACTGCAGGCGTTCGTTGTTGTCGAGGGTGATCTGCAATGCAATTACATCATGGCAGAGTTTCTTCTTCGAGCTGACATGGCAGCCCAGTTGCCTGACCTGTATCTGCGACAGGCTCTCGATTTCCTCGATGCTGATCTGTAAGTCCATGCGGGTTTTTGCCAGGCAGAACAGCGCCATCCCGGCGGCTTTCATTTCATCATCCAGTGCCATGGGTTCTTCATCGTAATATACTTCGCCCTTAACAAGGTAGCCGGCACAGCTGCCACAGACGCCGCCACGACAGCCATAGGGCAGGTCGATAGTATGGCGCATCGCAGCCTCGAGGATGGTCTCGTCGTTCTCGACCTGAAACTGATGCTGTGATGGATGAACGGTAACCGTATATGACATTGAAACCTCTGCATGAATGTTGCGGCTCATTTTGCCTTATGCAGCCTCAAAGTAAAGCAACAAACTTCAGGGTAATGCAGCAGTTTTGCTATAATGCAGCGCAATTATGGCCGTATTCTAACCGGAGACAGACGCATATGGCGCGGGTAAAAATCTATAGCACTGGACGTTGTCCGATTTGCGATAAAACAAAAAATCTGCTGAACAAGTGGCATATTCCCTATGAAGAAGCACGGGTGGATATGGATCATAGCGCGCTCAGGGAAATGGCGGAAAAAACCAGTGGTGCGCGTACTGTGCCGCAAATTACCATTGACGGTAAATGGATTGGCGGCTTTTCGGAGCTCACCATGATGCATATGGATGACGAACTGGATGAGCTGGTTGAAGCCTGATCTGTCAGATATTAAGGTGCCTGGCTGGGTGCGTTTTATTGCCCAGGATTCGGATGGCAGCTGGTGGGGGTATTCAGTGGAGCCGTTACAGAATCACCGTGGCTGGTATGAGAACGAGCTGGGTGAGCATGTAAAATTAAAACAGAGTGAGCCCTGCGATGGCTGGCCGCAGCAGCTATATCGATACCCGTTTAGCAGTAATAAATAAGTTTGCAGTCGAATGCCAGACTGGAATAATGGGTTAAGCGCCGGTTACTACTGCCAGTCATCACCATAGTCGTGGGTGATTTCCTCACCGGCTTTAATGTCCCTGAGTGCAACCACGTCCAGGTCCTCGCAATAACAGGCATTGGGTTTTGTACTGTGATTGATGTATTTTAGATCGCAGTCAACCCGCACCCCGGTGTCCTCATCTATCCATAACACATAAGGGCCGTCTTCAGTCACCGGGTTGAAGCTGATCCGGCCGATGAGTTCACCACATTTGATGCGGCGTGCGGCAAACAGGCCCTTACCGTGAATGGCACTGCTTTTGACGGTATAGGTTTTGTCCGTCATGCATCCTGCTCGTCATTAAAGATATTCAGTTGATCCCAGATGGCGTCGACCCGTTGTTTGATCTCATCACTCATCACAATCGGTTTACCCCATTCACGATCGGTTTCACCGGGCAGTTTATTGGTGGCATCCATACCCATCTTGGAGCCCAGACCCGATACCGGCGAGGCAAAGTCCAGGTAGTCGATCGGGGTGTTTTCAATCAGCGTAGTGTCGCGGGCCGGGTCCATACGCGTGGTCATCGCCCAGATCACATCATTCCAGTCACGGGTGTTCACATCGTCGTCAACCACAATCACAAACTTGGTGTACATAAACTGGCGCAGGAATGACCAGACACCCATCATCACCCGTTTGGCATGCCCCGGGTACTGCTTCTTCATACTGACCACGGCCATGCGGTAGGAGCAGCCTTCCGGTGGCAGGTAGAAGTCGACAATTTCGGGAAACTGCTTTTTAAGAATGGGCACGAACACCTCGTTCAATGCCACTCCAAGAATCGCCGGTTCGTCGGGTGGGCGACCGGTGTAAGTGCTGTGGTAGATCGGGTTTTTACGGTGGGTGATCTTTTCAATGGTAAACACCGGGAAGCGTTCCACTTCGTTGTAGTAGCCGGTGTGATCCCCATAGGGCCCTTCATCTGCCATGTCGTCCGGGTAGATAAAGCCTTCCAGCACGTATTCAGCCGAGGCAGGCACCTGCAACTCGCTCAGCTTGCACTGGGTGACTTCGGTTTTACTGCCGCGTAACAGGCCGGCAAAAGCGTATTCAGACAGCGTGTCCGGTACCGGGGTGACGGCACCCAGAATGGTGGCCGGGTCGGCACCCAGTGCGACCGCAATCGGAAACGGTTCGCCGGGGTGCTGCTGTTGCCATTCCTTGAAGTCCAGTGCGCCACCGCGGTGTGAAAGCCAGCGCATAATCACGCGGTTTCTGCCGATCACCTGCTGGCGATAAATGCCCATGTTCTGCCGCTCTTTATTGGGGCCCTTGCTGATCACCAGACCCCAGGTGATTAATGGCGCGGCGTCTTCCGGCCAGCAGGTCTGGATCGGAATCGTCGCCAGGTCAATCTGGTCCCGCTCGATTTCAATGTCCTGGCAGTGGGCACGGCTCACCACTTTGGGCGCCATATTCAACACCTGTTTGAAAATCGGTAGCTTGTCCCAGGCATCCTTCATGCCCCTGGGTGGCTCCGGTTCCTTGAGGAAGGCCAGCAGTTTGCCGATTTCATGCAACGCCTCCACCGAGTCCTCACCCATGCCCATGGCAACCCGCCGAGGTGTGCCAAACAGGTTGGCCAGCACCGGTACATTCGAGCCTTTGACGTTTTCAAACAGCAAGGCCGGCCCCTGGGCACGCAGGGTGCGATCGCAGATTTCAGTCATCTCCAGGCGGGGATCCACCTCAAGGCTGATGCGTTTCAGCTCACCCTGTTTTTCCAGTTGCTCGATGAAGTCACGCAGATCTTTATATTTCATAGGCTCCGGCTTTGTATGAATGGCGTTTGTGATTTAATCAGCGTGGATTATTTATACACACACAGATAGGCCGTGTCACAGCCAATTTTTACCAGGAAAGAACTATTGGCGGCAACGATAAAGGTTTCATTAAGCGCAATGTCGCGCCAGTCGTTTTCATCCGGCAGTTTAACCTGCATCTCGCCGCTGATCAGGGTCATGTGTTCAATGCAGCTGGTGCCGAACTCATAATCACCCGCGGCCATAACACCAATGGTCGCCCTGTCATTGCCGGCGGTAAACGCCAGTGATTTGACCTTGCCATCAAAATATTCATTCACATCAAACATAGTAGAGTCTCTATAGGATTAAAAGCGGTGGTTATTTTAGCATGATGATTGATGCTGCATTAAACAGATGTCCCTGCCGTTATTCAGATAGCGTAAAAACCTGTCAGCAATTGCCTGGGGCGCATCTTCTGTTGCAATAAGGGCGAAATTTGCCTGCCGGTAAAAGTCGACCAGGTGACTGAATGGGAAGCAGTATATATTGTGCGAAGCCAGTACCGGCTGCAGTGCCTGTAAAAACTGCTGGCCAATGCCCTGGCGCCGTTGTTCGGACGCGACACACATGCTGCGTAACAGGTAATCATCACCCAGCGGGCTGAGGCGAAGTGCGGCAACCAGTGGCTGCCCTGTCTGCTGTTTCAGCCGTGCGCTGTAAATCAGCTCATTTTTCGGTGCCTGGGCACGCATGCCGTTTTTTTTGTAGAACTGCCTGATCAGGGGCAGGTTATAATTATCAACCTGTTGAACCAGTAGTGTGTCTGTTAATG
>JBFFND010000244.1:0-4345 GCA_041563375.1 Gammaproteobacteria bacterium
CGATTGGAAGAATGGCGCAAGCGGAGCTATTCAGGTTTGTGTTGCTTGGCTGCAGCCAGTACTTCATCGACATGGCCTTTTACTTTCACTGCGCGCCATTCTTCCCTCAACACCCCCTTAGAATCAATCAAAAAAGTACTCCGCTCTATACCCATGTATTCGCGGCCGTAGTTTTTTTTCAGTTTAATTACATCAAACAGTTTACACAGTTCTTCGTCGGGGTCGGAGATCAGTTCGAATGGGAATTCATGTTTAGCCTTGAAATTGGTATGTACCTTGATCGAATCGCGTGAAACGCCAAGCACCACCGTTTTGGCGCGCTTGAATTTGCTGTAGTTGTCGCGAAAGTCCTGGCCTTCCTGGGTGCAGCCAGGGGTGTTGTCCTTGGGGTAAAAATAAATCACCAGGTTACTGCCCTTGAAATCTTTCAGGCTGATTTTCTGTCCTTCCGGTTCTTTACTGGTGGCGATTGCGCTAAAGGCGGGGACTTTCCTGTTAATACTAACGCTCATGTTCGGTTCTCTACTCTGTTCTGGTCGGCTGATAAGTCAATAATTTTCTGTGTCGGGTTTATTGCTGGCTGAAGCTTACGTCCATATTCATTTCATCACACAGCCTGCTAAATTCATCCTCGATTTGTGTGATGTTTTTATCTGCCGGAATGTCCACCTGCATCGACACGGTGAACATCGGTGTGCCGGTATGTGCCGCATGCTGCCAGTCAGTCTGCATGTTAACAATGTTGATTTGATGCTGCGACAGGTAACGAGTCAGCTTGTGCACGATGCCGGGGTTGTCCATGCCTTCAACATGGATTTTATAATGCTGCTGTCTGTCTCTGCGGTTGCTGCTGGTGGGCCTGATCAGCAGGCTCAGTTTAAGTGACTGTTCAAGCTCCTGTTTGCGCGCATTGAATTTGTCATGTGCCGCCTGCTCGCCGCTCACCAGGATAATCATTGCAAACTCGCCGCCCAGAATGCTCATGCGGCTGTCCTCGATATTCAGGCTGGCATCCAGCAGTGCTTCGGTTAATTCATTGACAATGCCGGGGCGGTCGGCGCCGATAGCGGTAATTGCGAGGGATTGCGTCATATTGGTCTCTTTTCCGGTCTTTGTGAACGTCGAGATTAATAGTAATGCATCACCGGGTGAAAGCAATATGATGTGCGCAAATCGCGGTTTGGCTTGTAAATAGGGGCCTCGCAAAGTACTATTCCGGCTTGATTAAAGCGTGCCCCGGCTGGATTTCTGGCCTATTGTGCGGGCCGCATCCTGTGAGACAACGACAAAGGCATCACACATGTTTCGTGGCAGTATGGTTGCACTGGTAACCCCAATGCATCTGGATGGATCGGTTGATTTCGACAGCCTGAGCAAGCTGGTTGAGTGGCATATAGACAGCGGCACAGCGGCGATTGTCTCGATGGGCACGACCGGTGAATCTGCAACACTGGACGAACACGAGCATTGTGAGGTGATTCGCCGTACGGTGGAGATGGCGGATAACCGTATCCCGGTGATCGCCGGTACCGGTGCCAACTCAACCACCGAAGCCATCACCCTGACCCGCTGTGCGATGCAGGCTGGCGCTGATGCCTGTCTGCTGGTTACACCTTATTACAACAAGCCGACCCAGGAAGGTCTGTATCAGCACCATAAGCTGATTGCCGAGACGGTACCGATTCCACAGATTCTGTATAACGTACCCGGGCGTACCGCCTGCGATATGCTGCCGCCAACGGTAGCGAGACTGGCGGGCATCTCCAATATTATCGGGGTCAAGGAAGCGACCGGCGAGCTATCCCGCCTGAGCGAGATTCGTCAGCTGTGCGGCGACGATTTTGATATCTACTCCGGTGATGATGAAACCGGGCTGGAGTTTCTGCTGCAGGGCGGCAATGGGGTGATCTCGGTCACCAGTAATGTCGTACCCCGTGAAATGGCGAAGATGTGTGCTGCAGCGCTAGCGGGAGATCGTGAAACCTCCGAGCGAATTAATCAGCCGTTAATGGGTCTACATAGCAAATTATTTGTTGAGGCCAATCCAATACCGGTCAAGTGGGTGCTATCTGAAATGGGTAAAATGCCTGCCGGTATTCGACTGCCCCTGACCCCATTATCCGAGCAATATCACGAAACACTGCGTGAGGCGATGCGTCAGGCCGGTGTGCTTTAACTCAGGAAACTATGCGACTATTTAATTGTACTTTACCCCTGTCGATGCTTCTGTTGGCAGCATCCATGTTATCAGTTACTGGTTGCAGCAGTAACGGTGAGGAACGTCCGGATTACCTGGATGCGACCACAACCAGTCAGCTCGAAATACCCCCCAAATTAACCCGGCCCAATACCCAGGGCGCGCTGCGCCTGCCGGAACCTTCGGACAAAGCACTGCTAGAGGCAAACGGAAAAAACACAGAGGCGCTGGCCAGCACGTTCGAAGGCATTGAGTTGAAGCAGGCCGAACAGCTCTACTGGCTGGAAATTGATTACCCTGTGGCGCAGGTGTGGGCATCACTGCGTGAGTTTCTGGCTGCAGAAGGTATCGAAGTGCAGCGGGCAGACAGGGCACTGGGTTTTGTGGATACGGTGTGGATGAATGAGTACCCGGTCAGTTATGGTACAGAAGACGCAGGTAGAAGCTGGTTTTCCGGTTTTTCACCGGATTACAAGGACAAGTTCAGGCTGCGGGTTGAGGCGCTTAATGAGCAGCAAACCCGCCTGTTTGTGAGTCATCGTGGCCTGCAGATGATGGTTGCCAATGAAGGCACCCGATGGGTGCAGCGCGAGCCGGAAGCAATTCTTGAACGTGAACTGATGTACCGTTACGCCCTCTATGCGGGTGCTAACCGGGACCAGGCAACTGAACTGCTGGCGAATTATCAGAGCTATCAACCCAGAGTGAGCGAGAGTGCGGATAGTCCAGCGCGTTTTGAAGTGCAGGGCAGTGCCGAGATTGTCTGGTTACGCCTGCGTGCGGCGATGGATCGACTGGGCGTTGACATTTTGGAAGCCGACAAACAGGGCCGCAGTCTATTGCTTTCGGTGGGGACCATTTCCGAGGCACAGGCGGCAAAACAGGAATCCGGCGGCTGGTTCAGCGGCCTGTTTGGCAAGGATGTGCAGGTTGAGGAGCAGTACGACTTTAAGGATACCCGTAAGCAGGAACAACAGGACGAAGCAGCCCAGTCCGGCACAGCCGAGCGTCTGCAGATGCGAGTGCAACAGCAGGCGGGGCAGTATGCCAGTACGATTATTGTTTCCTATGCCGATTCATCTGAATCGCTGAGAGGCGATGCGCTGGATTTTCGCAATGCACTGGTTAATCAGTTGAGGTGATTTGTTAGGCGCTGAGTCCGCTCTATTGTGATAATGCCCGCATAATCCAGAGTACTTCTTCAACTATATAAAAAAGCCCGCCGCGATTGAATCGACAGAGCGGGCTATCGTCATGTCCTGTAAATGCAGGCAGACATTCCTTACTAAATCAGCGTAACTATTTCAGAATAATTGAATTACTGGATAACTGTGTCTGTACCACAGTTCCCACTCTCTATCGAGGTGTTGAATATGAATAAATTCGTGTGCAGCCTGTTGCTGTTTTTAGTTGCTCCTCTGGCTATGGCGGATCCGTATTTTGAGCGCTTTAGCGCGGATCAGATCACGGATGATGTGTATGTGATTCATGGCCCGCTGGAGTACCCCAGTGTGCATAATCGCGGCTTTATGAATAACCCGGCGTTTATCGTAACCGATAAAAGCGTGGTGGTGATTGACCCTGGCTCGACCGAAGAAACCGGTGAGATGTTATTAAAGCAGATTGCCAGGGTGACTGATAAACCGGTGTCCCATATTTTCAATACCCATGTGCACGGTGACCACTGGCTGGCCAATGATGCGATTGTGCAGCGCTTTCCCGAAGTTCAGATTATTGCTGATCCACGTATGATCAAAAAAGCCAGAGCGGGTGCAGCTGAGAGCTGGCTGAATCGCATGATCAATCTTACCGATGGTATTGCAAAAGGCACCCAGATTGCCTATCCAGATAATGAAGCAGCGGATGGTCAAACCCTTGAGCTGGCGGGTCGAACCTTCAGGATTTATTCAGTGGGCACGGCGCACAGCGGCACCGACATTATGATTGAATATGTCGAGGGAGAGACATTATTTACCGGAGATAACGTCGCCTATCAGCGTATTGTGGGGATGGATGATGCGGGCTTCCGTGACAATATCAAGGCCGTAGAAAAAGCCAGATCGCTGGGGCTGAAACATTATGTGCCAGGCCATGGGCCCACCGGCGGTGTCGCAATTGTTGATATGCAACATGAGTACCTGGATACGC
>JBFFND010000245.1:0-4330 GCA_041563375.1 Gammaproteobacteria bacterium
ATCGCTTCACATGCCACACTTTGTTTGCGCTGATCAACCTTCAGGCTGAGCGTTGGCATGAAAACTGTGTAACCTTCTTCTTTAAGGGAGTTCCCAAGACGGAACACCGTCGAAAAGTCACGGGTCTGCAGAAAGCCATGGACAATCATCACGACAGGCTTGTCGTCATCGCCCTCAACATATTCTGCGGTTGCCCATACCCCGTCAGAGACCTGCAGGCTAACCACTTCTGCGTGCAAAGGCGACCAGCCAGTCGCCAGCGCCAGTAACAACAGCACAAGTTTCACTTTTTCTGACTTCATAATCCCTATCCCTTGTAAGCGTATTAAAGTATAACCAAAGAGCAGGTAAAGCGCAGTAATACCGAGGCTGGTGCGCCGCCTACGCAGGCCTCGCCACAGAGACGATTATCAACTAAAATACGCCCCTTTAGCGCACACACAGAGAAGCCTCCGCGATGTCCGATAGCCTGCACACCAGCCAGATAAGCAACCTCAAACGCCTGCACACGGGCAAGGTTCGTGATATTTACGAAATCGACGACGAGCATATGCTGATTATCACTACCGACCGCATCTCCGCCTTCGACGTGGTGATGCCCACCCCCATCCCCGACAAGGGAAAAATCCTCAACCAGGTCACCCGCTTCTGGCTCAACAAACTGCAGCACATTATCCCCAACCACCTGGCAGATATTCCGCTGGAAAACATTATCAGCGACGAGACAGAGCGCAAATCGGTAGAGAACCACGCAATGGTGGTGAAACGCCTCAGGGCACTGCCGGTGGAAGCCATTGTGCGTGGCTATATTATCGGTTCCGGCTGGAAAGACTATCAGCAAAGCGGTGCTATCTGCGGCATCCAGCTGCCCGAAGGCCTGCAGCTGGCCGACAAACTGCCCCAGCCTATCTACACCCCGTCAAGCAAGGCCGCAGTGGGCGAGCATGATGAAAACATCGACTATGCGGCCACTGAAAAGCTACTGGGCGCCGAGCTGGCACAGCAGGTAAAGGATGTCAGCCTGCGGTTGTACCAGGAAGCCGCCGACTATGCACTGCAGCGGGGCATTATTATTGCCGACACCAAGTTTGAATTCGGCGTGGACAAGAACAACCAGCTGGTGCTGATCGACGAAGTGCTCACCCCCGACTCCTCCCGCTTCTGGCCTGCGGACCAGTACCAGCCCGGTAGCAGCCCGGTGAGCTTCGACAAGCAGTTCGTGCGCGACTACCTGGAAACCCTGGACTGGAATAAAACCGCCCCCGGCCCCGAACTGCCCGAGGCAATCGTGCAGAAAACCGCGGAAAAATACCGCGAAGCCCTGACCCGACTAACGACCCAGGACTAATGACCAACGACCAGCGACCAAAGGGCCTGTTTATCACTGGCACCGACACCGGCGTCGGCAAAACCCACATCACCTGTCTGCTGGCCCAGCAGCTTTTAGCCGAAGGCTTCACCCCGATCCCGCGCAAGCCGGTGGAATCCGGCTGTAGCCGCAATGCCGAGGGCCAGCTGGTCGCCGCCGATGCACAGGCGCTGATGCTGGCCTGTCGATACCTTCAACCACAACACACCGTTTGCCCCTATCCACTACAGGCGGCAATTTCTCCCGCCGAAGCCGCCCGCCTGCAGGGCGAGACCATCAGCCTGGCACAACTGCAACAGGCCTGTACACCGACCACTGACGAGGCACAGGACGAACATGCACGCTTGCTGGTGGAAGGGGCCGGCGGCTTTTACTCACCGCTGTGCAGCGACGGCCTGAATGCCGATCTGGCGCAACGCCTCAAACTGCCGGTGTTGCTGGTAGCGGAAGACAAACTGGGCTGTATAAACCACATCCTGCTCAGCCTGCAGGCGATAGAAGCCCGCGGGCTCGAGGTGTTTGCGGTGGTGCTCAACCAGATCAATCCGGCCAGCAGCGCCATGAACAATGCCGTCGAACTGAGCCAGCTGATCAGTCAGCCGCTGATTCAAACCCATGGCCAGCAGGCCGATCTACTGAGCGCGTCTCTGATCAACGGGTTTTGATAAAGTTGAACCTGGCCTATATTGTTCCTGAAAACGACTCAGAGTCCTTTTCAACGAACTGCAATAAGCCACCCAGGCTAAACAAAAAAAGCACGTCATTGACGTGCTTTTTTTGTTGTCGATGATTTCAGTCCGCCAATGCACGTAAAAAGTCATTTGTCGTTAGTCTTTCGTCGTTGGTCAAAAGCACACTGCAGAAAAGGGGCGGAGCCCTTTTACTAAATCGCGTTGACGTGCATGGATGCACTAATTCAGCGAGCGCATGGATGCGCAGGAGCTGTCATTTATTCCGCACATCCCTGTGCTCCACCCTTCGGGCCGTGCGTCCGCACGTTCAAAGTGCTCCTGCACTTTAGTGCTTTTGCTTTTGCTTTTGCTTTTTACATAGCTAAATTGCGTTGATTCGCGTGTATTTGCGGACCTTCTACTTTTAAAACCCAGCCCTAGCGAATATCCAGCAACTCCACTTCAAATACCAGTGTCGCATTGGGAGGAATCACCCCGCCAGCACCGTGCGCGCCGTAGCCCATTTCTGCTGGAATAGTCAGCTTACGCTTGCCACCGACTTTCATGCCTTTTACGCCTTCATCCCAGCCTTTAATCACCTGACCCACACCCAGGGTAAAACTGAACGGATCGTTGCGATCCAGGCTTGAATCGAATTTAGTACCATCGGTCAACCAGCCGGTGTAATGCACCACCACGATTTCCGCGCCCTGACCGGCACCGGCTTCAGCACCTTCGCCAACGTTTAGATCTTCAATTTGTAATTCAGACATGCTTTCTCCAGTTAGTTAATTGGTTTGTTAGTCCGCAAATGCACGCGAATAAACGCAAATAGTATTAAAGTTTTAATCAGCTTAATACTTACCCGCCTGTAACCTTGTCTTGCAATAAAGCCTGGCGATTATAATATTAAAAATTTGCGTTTATTCGCATTAATTTGCGGACTTATCTGCTTTTACGCAGTTAATCATTCATATGCTTGCGCATATATTCGGTCTTGAGTTTTTTCACCAGCCCTGCCAGCAGTACCAGTGCCAGCAGATTGGGTATCGCCATTAAAATATTGGTGATATCAGCAATATTCCACACCAGCTGCAGCGGCACAATTGCGCCCACCACAATCAGCAGTGTGTACACCAGCCGATAGGGCAATACCGCTTTTTCACCCAGCATGAATTTTACACTGCGGTCACCGTAATATGACCATGCGATAATCGTGGAGAAGGCAAACAGCGCCAGCCCGCCACCGACGATCATCGCCCCCGCATCACCGATCGACTGGCTAAAGGCATAGGCGGTGAGTGATGCACCTGCGATCTCCTCCGGTGCAGTCAGGTAGGCCCCGGTAACCACGATGGCCAGCCCGGTCATGGTACAGATCACCAGTGTATCCACAAACGGCTCCATCATTGCCACCAGACCCTCACGTACCGGCTCATTGGTGGTAGCTGCCGCGTGTGCCATTGGGGACGAACCCAGACCGGCCTCATTGGAAAACAGACCCCGCGCCACACCCCAGCGAATCGCCTCACCCACAGCCGCACCGCCGACGGCCCAGGGGTTCAGCGCATGGTTGAGAATGGTCATAATCGCGGAGGGGATCTGCTGGTATTCATTTAACAGCACAGTCATCGCCACCACTATATAGGCCACCGCCATAAACGGCACAATGGTGCCCGCCACCCGCGCAATTCGCTTTACCCCGCCGAGAATCACCATACCCACCAGCAGTGCCATAATCACCCCTACCAGCCAGCTGTAGGTTTTTACCTCCGGCTCTATAAAAGCCAGGCCATCGACCACTGAATTGACCTGCACCAGGTTGCCGATACCAAACGAGGCAATCGCCGCAAACAGCGCAAACAACATCGCGGTGCGCTTCATTTTCAGGCCGTGCAGCAGGGTGTACATGGGCCCGCCGGACACACCGTTTTCATCGATTTCCCGAAACCTCAACGCCAGTGTGCTTTCGGTAAACTTGGTGGCCATGCCGAAGATCGCGGTGACCCACATCCAGAACAGGGCTCCCGGCCCACCCAGTGAAATCGCGGTGGCAACACCGGCAATATTCCCCGTACCCACCGTGGCCGATAGTGCTGTGGCCAGTGCCTGGAAATGACTGACATCGCCCTTGTCCTCCTTGCAGGCGTAACGTCCCTGGATCACATGCAGTGAATGGCGAAAACCCAGTAACTGGATAAAGCCCAGTCGAATGGTTAGATACAGCCCCACGCCGAGTAATACCGCCAGCGTAATCCAGCTGCCCCATAACATTCCCGAGAGGCGACCC
>JBFFND010000246.1:0-4314 GCA_041563375.1 Gammaproteobacteria bacterium
ATGTCATCCTGTGGTAATTTTTTCTTTAAGATCGCATTCATGATATAGCCCTCCCCAGGTGTGAGCCAGGTTATTATTCGATCGAGAAATAGCGCAGCTGTCTCTCTATCAGCTTTTCTTAATATTAGAAAAGTTTAATAAATGTATTTAAATCACATACTTAGGTTACCTTTTTAATCCACTTTTAAAAGAAACACAAGCAAATAGTAAATTTTTTTCTACATTTCGTCGGAAACACAGCTATTAAGGTTGACAAATAGTGGTGCGATATAGATGCGAATAACCGGCCTTAATTGTGCGCATATCGCGCCACAGCGGGCTTTGCATGAGTTTCACCTGAATCAGTTACAGTGATGTTTAATGTTAAGAAATGGCTTAAAGAATGATACTGGGTTGATCAGGATTTCGGCAGATAGTTCAATGGATTGACCGGTTTACCGTTACGACGTATTTCAAAATGCAGATGGTGACTGTGTTTGCTGGCATCGCCCATGCGCGCAATCGCCTGCCCCTGCTTTACCACATCCCCTTCTTTTACCAGCAGTTCACGGTTGTAGGCATAGGCACTGAGAAAGGCATGACTGTGCTTGATAATCACCAGGTTACCGTAATTGATCAGGCCGTTGCCACTGTACACCACTGAACCAGCCGCCGCCGCCTTGACCGCCTGCCCGGCACGCCCCTTAATACCTATACCCTTGCGAGAGGTGTCGTTCGCCTTGAAGGTTTTTACCACCTGACCACTGGCAGGCCATTGCCAGCTGGCAACAGTCGCCGGGAGCTTTGCCGGGGGCTGCACCTGGCTGGCTGCGACACGGGCTGCTTTGGCCGGGGTATCGTTTAATGGTGTTGCAGCTGGTGTACTACTAACAACCGGGGATGTCGTCACAGAAGCCCCCCCCTGGGAAGACGACATGGAAGCCGGGGGTGGAGTCAGCCGCAGGGTCTGCCCCGGCTTTAACAGATAAGGTGCGCGCAGATGATTCCAGCGGGCCAGCTGATGATGGGTCACGCCCTCACGGCGGGCGATGCCATACAGGGTGTCGTTTTTGCTGACCACCACTGTTTCGCGCCGGGTGGCCGCCCCGCTCGCCTGCGTCGAGCGCGCCGGTGCGTCTTCAATTGACAGCCCCGTCGCTGAGTCAATCAGCACCTGCGGGCGATCTTCGTGACTCAGGGTGCCATCGCGACTGACCGGTTGCATCACCAGTCTCTGTCCCACATAGATTTCATAGGGCGGCGCAATATCGTTCCACTCGGCAATATCGCGAAAATCTTTTTCATAGCGCCAGGCAATTGAATACAGGGTATCACCGCGGGTTACGGTATAGGCCTGCATATCCCAGCGATCAGACAGACTCACACAACCACTGAACAACCCAGCCAGCAACAGACATAGGCCGAGCTGTAGAATACGCTGTTGGGTTTGCTGCCAGGGCATCTCGATAATGGGTTATCCGTAGTTATGAAAAATCAGGGCAATCACCGCAATGCCGATAATCGACCAGCCGAACCATTCGATGTAGCGGCGAACCACCGGTTCCATTTTCGGTCCGGCCCAGGCCATCAGCAAGGCGATCAGGTAAAAGTGTGCACCCCGTCCCAGCAGTGATACCAGGATAAAAGGGATAAAGGACATGGACAGAATGCCCGCGGTGAGCGTAAATATTTTAAACGGCGCCGGTGTAAAGGCACCGATGGCCACCGCCAGCACGCCGTATTTCTCAAACTGCAGACGCGCCGCTTCAAGCTGTGGTGTCCAGCCCAGCTCGACGATCCAGGGTTCGATCACGCTCATCGCGCCCCAGCCCATCAGGTAACCAATAATTGCACCGAACACCGACATCAGGGTGGTAATAGTCGCCAGCCGAATCGCCTTGTCGGGGGTGGCAATCACCATCGGAATCATCAGCAATGCTGTGGGTACCGGGAATATAAACGACTCGAACACGCTCACCCCCACCAGGTAGCGTTCTCGCTTCGGGTGATGTGCCCATAACATGCAGCGGTTATACAGGCCGGAAAAAATCAACTCACGGCTCCATTTAACATGGGCACAAATTTCACTGCATCCAGCTCTTCCTCTACAAACTGGTTCCCCTCATGGGTGATCAGTAACAGCTTCTGCACACCACGCTGACTGCCCACCGGGATCACCATTATGCCGCCGGGTGCCAGCTGTTGCAGCAGCGCTTCCGGCACCTGCTCCGGCGCCGCGGTGACAATAATCGCCGGATAAGGCCCGTATTGCGGCCAGCCCCAGGAACCATCGGAATGCTTGAGGGATATATTATGAATGCCCAGCTGGTGATAACGCTCCCGCGCCTGGGTCTGCAGCGCCACAATGCGCTCCACCGAATACACTTTGGGTACCAGTTGCGACAGGATCGCCGCCTGGTAACCGGAACCGGTACCCACTTCCAGCACCGATTCGGGCACACCACGACTCAGCAGCACCTCGGTCATGCGCGCCACGATAAACGGCTGGGAAATGGTCTGGCCATGGCCGATGGGCAGTGAAGAATCTTCATAGGCGCGGGAATTCATCGCCTCATCCACAAACAGGTGGCGGGGCATGGTGCGCATCACCTCCAGTACCCGTTCATTCTGAATACCTTTATCACGCAGACGCTCAATGAGACGGTCGCGGGTTCGTTGGGATGTCATGCCTATGCCCTGCATGCGGGGGTCAGATAAATTCACGTATGCTTACAGCCTGAAAAGTGTGTATAACGGCGTTATAGATCGCCGAGCCATTGTTCTAGATTTTTCAGGCTATCATACCGTGTTAAATCGATCTGCAAAGGGGTAACTGAAATAAATCCCTGTTTTACCGCATAAAAATCCGTGCCTTCACCGGCATCCTGAGCCTCACCGGGTGGCCCGACCCAGTAAATATCCTCATTGCGCGGATTTTTCTGCCTGATCACCCCTTCCGACTTATGGCGGTTACCCAGCCGTGTGCTCTTAAATCCCTTAATCTGCTCGATCGGCAGATCCGGCACATTCACATTGAGGATGGTGTCATCGTTAAGCCGGGTCTGTTGCAGTTTGCGAAGAATCTTTTCAATCGCCCAGCAGGCGGTCTTGTAATGCTGTGGCTCGAAATTTCCCATGGAAACCGCAATTGCCGGCAGACCCAGGAAGCGCCCCTCGGTGGCAGCGGCCACGGTACCGGAATAAAGCACATCGTCCCCCATATTCGGCCCGTCATTGGGGCCGGAAATCACAATATCCGGTTCTTTATCAAGAATGCCGGTAATCGCCAGGTGTACACAGTCGGTGGGCGTGCCATCGACTTTATAGAAACCGTTATCCGCCAGCTGTACATTTAGTGGCCGGTTCAGGGTCAGCGAATTACTCGCCGCGCTGCGGTTGCGATCCGGCGCCACCACCGTCAGCTCACCCAGCTGTTTTAAGGTGTTGGCCAGAATCGCCAGACCCGGTGCCTGGAAACCATCATCATTGCTCAATAAAATATGCACGTAAGTTTTCCGCCTGATAAGAGCCGGAATGATATAAAATTTAGGCCATGATTAACAGAAAGTTAAGCCGAACCACGTCCTTACTGCCATGAGTCAGCACACAGACGACGAACAGCAACTGTTTCGCGATGCCATGCAGGGCGTCAAGCCCCTGCACAGCAATAAGCACCGCAACCGGGCCAGCCTGAAAACCCGGCCAGCGGCGATCCGCAAGCGCGTCACGCAGACGACCAGCACCATCAGGGACACCCTCAGTGATGACTTTATTCCGCCCTGTGATGAGCATCTGGAATTTATGCGCCCCGGCGTGCAGAAGGCCTATATGAAGCTGATCCGCAATGGCAAGGTGGCTATAGAAGACGACATAGACCTGCACGGCTACCAGCGTGATGATGCACGCAAGACCCTGCTGGGCTTTCTTGAGCATGCACAAAACCAGGGCTATAAACTGGTGCGGGTAGTACACGGTAAGGGTTATAACTCCAGCGATAACAAACCGGTTCTCAAGGCGATGGTGAATAAATGGCTGCAGAGCATTCCCCAGGTGCTGGCCTTTGTCAGCACCGCGCCCAGGGATGGAGGCATTGGCGCGGTATATGTGCTGTTGAAAAAACGTCAACCTGGCAGCGAGTAACCCAGCTCGTCGGCAGCATTGATCAACATCACTGCATCGCGCCGCTATATCATCTAGACTGGATGTGCATTGCATACAGATACAGCCTGCCGTCGCGCATGGCCCGTATCAGATTTGAAGGCTAATGACTAAGCCTGAAATGATAAAACCCTGACCGCAAGGAGATGACCATGATCCAGATCGCCGACATCCTCG
>JBFFND010000247.1:0-4285 GCA_041563375.1 Gammaproteobacteria bacterium
TGCTATTGTTTCAATAACCTTTTCCTAAAGATTAACTCCAACAACACGAAAGCGGCCAATGACCGCCAGGACTTATAATAAGCAAGGTATTAATAGCGTTTATTCGCGTTAATTTGCGTTCATTAGCGTTTTCTTTTTGGGGAATTTGTACTCTGCTGCCCCCCCTCCCCGAATTATGCGGATTGATGGGCTGCCAGGGCGTTGCAGCGCCAACAGCGCTTCCCCGGACGGCGGCTTGTGGTAAACTCCCGCGCCATGCGCACCTCCGACTTTGATTTTGACCTCCCCGAAGAGCTGATTGCCCAGTACCCCCTGCCTGAACGCAGTGCCAGCCGCCTGCTGCATGTCGCGGCGGGACAGTATACTGATCGGCAGTTCATCGATCTGCCCGAGCTGTTACGCCCCGATGACTTGCTGGTGTTCAATAACACCGAGGTGATTCCGGCGCGTCTGCACGGGCAGAAAGCCAGCGGTGGCAAGGTCGAGGTGCTGGTAGAGCGGGTGCTGGATGAGCACCATGTGCTGGCCCATGTGCGCGCCAGTAAATCTCCCAAAGCGGGCGCCGAGCTGTTGCTGGAAGGCGTGATCAAAGCGCGCATGCTGGATCGCCAGGGGGAACTGTTTCACCTGCAGTTTCTGGGGGATACCCCGGTGCTGGAATTACTGGCCGCCCATGGCCATATGCCGCTGCCTCCCTATATCGAGCGTGCCGATGAGCTGGAAGACCAGCAACGTTACCAGACGGTGTATGCTCAACACCCGGGTGCGGTGGCTGCACCCACCGCCGGGCTGCATTTTGATGAAGCACTGCTGGCACGTCTGGGGTCGATGGAGGTGCAGTCGACCTATGTCACTCTGCATGTGGGGGCAGGCACCTTTCAGCCGGTGCGGGTTGAACAGATCGAAGATCACAGCATGCATGCCGAAACCATTGAGGTAAACGCCGATGCGGTTGCAGCGATTCAGCAGACCAAAGCCCGGGGCGGGCGGGTGATTGCGGTGGGCACCACCTCGGTGCGCAGCCTGGAATCCGCAGCCATGCAGGGTGAGCTGGGGGAGTTTCACGGTGACAGCCGGATTTTTATTTATCCCGGTTACCAGTTCAAAGTGGTGGATGCAATGATCACCAATTTCCATCTACCGCAATCGACCTTGCTGATGCTGGTGAGTGCCTTCGCCGGTCGCGACAACATTATGGCCGCCTACCGGCATGCGATTGAACAGCGCTACCGCTTTTTCAGTTATGGCGATGCGATGCTACTTGAGCATGTGCCGGTTGATCAACAGACGTTCCCTGAAGAACAGTAATCAAACCCCGAATTTATGAGATAAATCAGTTTAAAAGAATACGCTATGTCATTGATGCAGTTTAAATTAATTAAAAGTGAGCATGGCCCGTCCGGACCCAGGCGCGGTGAAATCAGTTTCCCCCGTGGCACCATCCAGACACCGGCCTTTATGCCGGTGGGCACCTACGGCACGGTCAAGGCGATGACCCCGGAAGAGCTCAAGGAGCTGGGTGCGCAAATCATTCTCGGTAACACCTTCCACCTGATGTTGCGTCCCGGTACCGAGATTATCCAGAAGCACGGCGACCTGCATGATTTTATGCACTGGGATAAACCGATTCTTACTGATTCCGGCGGTTTCCAGGTGTTCAGCCTGGCCAAGTTGCGCAAGATTACCGAGGAGGGGGTGAGCTTTAATTCACCCACTGATGGCGCCAAGGTGATGCTGACGCCGGAGAAGTCGATGCAGGTACAACGCGAACTGGGTTCAGATATCGTGATGATCTTTGACGAATGCACACCTTATCCTGCCACAGAACAGCAGGCGAGTGAGTCCATGGAGCTGTCATTACGCTGGGCTGAGCGCAGTAAACAGGCGCACCAGGGCAACCCGTCGGCGTTGTTTGCGATTGTGCAGGGCGGCATGTACGAGGCGTTGCGTGAGCACTCGGCCCGTGAACTGGTGAAGATCGGCTTCGATGGTTATGCGATTGGCGGGCTGTCGGTGGGCGAGCCCAAGGAAGAGCGTAATAAGGTGCTGGAGGTGACTACGCCACTGTTGCCGGAGGACCATCCCCGTTACCTGATGGGGGTGGGAACCCCTGAGGACATCGTCGAGTCAGTAAGGCGGGGTATTGATATGTTCGATTGTGTAATGCCTACGCGTAACGCGCGCACCGGCTTTCTCTACACCTCAACCGGTATTATCAAGATCCGCAACAGCAAGTATAAGGATGATATCCGTCCGGTGGATGAAAATTGCAGCTGCTATACCTGCCGCAATTACAGCCGCAGCTACCTGCGTCATCTGGACAAATGCAAGGAAATACTCAGCTCGCGCCTGAATACCATCCATAACCTGCATTATTACCAGCAATTGATGCAGGATATCCGTACAGCCATTGAAGAGGACCGCTTTGATGACTATGTAGAGGACTTCTATGCGCGCCGAGAGAAGCCGCAGCAAGACTGAGCACTACGCCAGCAGATACTATTGATTAAAAAGTGAGCAGGCTAAATGCCTGCTGAAGTTTTGCTGCCTAAATGGCATAATAGCGCGCAAATTTTAACATTTGTGTCATACATTACGGTATGGCCATTATTTCAATTAAATCCTTACGATAAGGTGGAGTGAGTTATGAGTTTTTTTATTTCCGATGCAATGGCTGAAGGTGGTGCGGCAGCTCAGGGTGGTGACCCGATTACCGCACTGTTATTTCCCATTGGCCTGCTGGTACTGTTTTATTTCTTCCTGATTCGTCCACAGAGCAAACGCGCCAAGGAACAGAAGGCGATGATTGAAGCGCTGAGCAAGGGTGACGAAGTGGTGACACAGGGCGGTATTCTGGGCAAGATCACCAGTGTGTCTGAAAATTTTGTGACCCTGGAAATCAGTAAGGATGTGAGCATTCATGTGCAGAAAGCCTCTATTGGTGCATTAATGCCCAAAGGCACGATCAAGGAACAGAGCGCCTAAGCGATTCACCTTAAGCTCAGCGGGCCGTTGTGGCTAAATGCCCTGGACGACGCTGAGCAGCTCAATACCCATCTTTTAATAAGTATACAAACGAGCAATTATAATAATGATCAATCAGTATCCACTCTGGAAATACATACTGCTCATCGCCGTATTGCTGGCGGGGGGTATTTATGCCGCACCCAATCTGTATGGCGAAGACCCGTCGGTGCTGGTGTCACTGCGTAACAGTCAGGTTGATGCAGAAGCACAACAGACAGTCAGCGATGCACTGCAGCAGGCGGACGTACAGGTTAAAGCCAGCGAACTGAAAAACGGCCAGCTGCTGATCCGTTTTCTGTCGGAGGATGCGCAGCTGACCGCAGTGGATACCATCAAGGATCTGGATTTTATCAGTCGCAACAGTGACTACACCGTGGCGCTGAATCTGGCACCCGCTACACCAGAGTGGTTACAGACGTTTAATGCCTTGCCCATGTACCTGGGTCTGGACCTGCGCGGTGGTGTGCATTTCCTGCTGGAAGTGGATATGGAGTCGGTGCTGGAACGTATGGAAACCGACATTGCCTCTGAAATGCGGGTGCAATTGCGTGAAGAAAAAATTCGCTACCGTGGAATTCGTCGTGAAGATGGCGGTATCAGTATCCAGTTCCGGGATCAGGAAGGTATGGAGCAGGGCTATTCCAAACTGAAATCCTTTTTCAAGGAGCTTGAATACACCAGCAACGACGATGAGCTAACCGTGTTTGGCCGTATCAGTGAAGAGGCATTACGCACCGAGCGCCGTTCGGCGATTCAGCAAAACGTCACCACCTTGCGTAACCGTGTTAATGAACTGGGCGTAGCAGAACCGGTTATTCAGCAACAGGGTGAAGAGCGCATCGTGGTACAGCTGCCTGGCGTTCAGGACACCGCCCGTGCCAAGGATATACTCGGTGCAACCGCGACCCTGGAATTCCGTTTAACCGAAGGCACACGTGCCGACTGGGAGAGTGCTGCGAGTGGCGGGCCGATTCCGCTCAGCGCCAAACTGTATCATCAGCGTAACGGTGAGCCGGTGTTACTTAAACGCCGGGTAATCGTGACCGGCGACCAGATCAACAGTGCATCCTCCACTATTGATACTCAATCTGGCACGCCAGCGGTGAGTGTGCGCCTGAACAGCAAGGGCGCAAAGAAAATGGGTGAGACCACCCGCGAAAACATCAAGAAGCCGATGGCGGTGGTGTTTATCGAAACCAAGGTGGAAACCCGCATGGTTGATGGCGAGAAGGTCAAGGTTAAAACCCATACCGAAGAA
>JBFFND010000248.1:0-4260 GCA_041563375.1 Gammaproteobacteria bacterium
ACTGATGGATGCAGCAAAACAGCGTGGCCTGAAACATATGCAGGGAGAGATCCTGGCGAATAACAGCAATATGCTCAAGCTCACTGAATCGCTGGGGTTTAGCCTGCAAGCCAGCGATGAAGATGCGGGCATTAAACTGGCAGACAGGGTCTTATAAGCACGACTTTTTTGCTGGCCGCAAACATCGTGCTGGCCTGTAAACCGCGTGCGTTTTTAAACGGGTGTAGCGTGCTTAAAAAAACGTTAATTACTACAGTGATTTTTTAATTCGCTGATAACCTTCGCGTACATCATCGGCCAGGTGTTTGAATGTACTGGCTGCTTCCTCGGCAGAGTCCTTGCTCAGGTTTGCCAGTTTGTTGCGCAATTTTTCCCGTTGCTGTTCCAGCTTGTCCCATTCCTCCCTGGCTTCCATATTCAGCAGGTGAAGTTGTACCTTTAGCTGATCCCGGTCGGTTTCAAGTTGCTGGTAGATTTTTTCGGATGCCTGGATGATTTGTTGTGTGAGGCTCATGTCATTTAACTCCTTTGCCGATTATATTCAGATGAACTAATCAACGAGTGAAACAGAAATGTCTGGCACGACCGTAGTGGTGCACCTGCATTGTCCAGATCAGTTTTAAGTATAGCATCGACGTGTGCAAATAGAGTGCATACAGACGCAATCTCTATGCCGATTATCGGTTTTGAGGAGTCTTAAAAGGTGCGCTGGTCCCAGCCCCACATATGTCGTTGCGGACTGCTGAATTCGATATAGATACGCTGGCTGCTGATGCCGGTCTGTTCATTAATAAAATTGCACAGGCGGCTGGAAAAATCAGCGGTGCTGTTTTCCGGTAGACCCAGGCTTTTTAGCTGAAGCAGTGCGCAGGGACTATCATCACCAGCGAAGATCAGGCTTTGATTGTCCTGTATCTGTACCATTACATAGCCTTCCGGCTTAGCCAGAATATTGGCTACGGTGAGTGAGGCGTTTTTTGCCAGCGCCAGTTTGTCGTCGATATGAATATTGGTGTTGAGTGTGAGTAATGGCATACGCTTTAATAACAGTATTTTTTGATCAGATCACGGGCCGGTTTCATCTGGGCTTCTTTTTGCTGTTGTGACAGATAGGTGTAATTACCCTCGGCATCCTTGCTGCGAATGCGGCCGATCGACTCCATGGTGGCGAGGCTTTTTTTCGCCCTGGCGCAGGCTGCGAGTCGTTGTTTTTTCTCGGCGGGGGTTTCAACCTTTTTCTCTTCCTGCGCAGCCGGCTCCTCTGCCGGTTGTTGTTCGCCATCCTGTGCTGTTTCTTCGGTCTTTACAGGTTCCTTTGTTCCACTGCGAAAGGTTGTGGTAGGTTCCTGTTGAATGTCCAGCCTTTCCGCATCGGCATCGCGGGGGCGCTGTTGTCCGTAATGAACATTGCCTTCCGCATCCACCCATTTATATATCTCTGCGTGACTCGCAGTGATAAACAGCAGCGGCAGTATAAACATGCCCAGGACGGTATTTTTTATAGAGAATAAGTGTTTTCTAATGTTCATCTGCATCTGCTTGTTGTTGGTCTTATTGATTGATTTTATAGTACATTTTAAACTTTGTGTGCGTGTTGTTGCACAGCTTTATGCATTCAAAAGATAAATGGCAACATAATGTTTGCATATGGGGTAAGGATTGGTACTATTAAGCCTCTTTTAGGTTCGTATAAGAAAATGTTATGGCAGATAGAAGACTCAAGGTATTTCACACGGTCGCCAAACTATTGAACTTTACCAAGGCAGCGGATGCCCTGCATATGACTCAACCGGCGGTGACCTTTCAAATCCGCCAACTGGAAGAATACTTCAATACACGACTGTTCGACAGAACGCATAACAGGGTCAGTTTGACTGAAGCCGGTATGCGCGTGTACGGTTTTGCTGACCGGATATTTGAATTATACGACGAGATGGAGCATTCCATCCGTGAAATGACCGGTGATGTGAGCGGCATGGTCACCCTCGGTGCCAGTACCACCATTGCTGAATACATGTTGCCCTTTCTGCTGGGTGATTTCAAAAGCAAGAACCCCGATGTGAATATCCGTCTCAAGGTGTCCAACACCGATGGCATTGTCTCAATGGTGGAAAATAATATTATTGATCTGGGCATTGTTGAGGCTTCGGTGAGTAATAAAAACCTGCAGGTGGATGTGTGCCGTATGGATCAACTGGTGGCGATTATGCCGCCGAATCATGAACTGGCCTCGTTTGAAACCCTGACACCGCAACAGCTTGCCTCCTATCCATTTATCTGTCGCGAGGAAGGCTCAGGTACCCGCGAGGTGATTGCCGAATACCTGCAGTTGATCAATGCCGAGCCCAATGTCTGTCTGGAGCTGGGCAGCCCGGAATCGATCAAGAGCGCGGTTGAAGCAGGCATGGGTATTTCGATTATGTCCTGCTCCACCGTACAGAAAGAGCTCAAACTGAATACGCTGGTGGCGATTCCGCTGGAACCGGCGCTGAAACGTCCGTTCTCGTTTGTGCATCAGCGGCATAAATTCAAGGCGCGCGCCATGGAAGAGCTGCTGGAATTTGCCAAGCAATATTGCGAAGCCCATCCGGAATAATATTTCTCATATCAGGCTTGCTGAGTGTGTTTACTCAGTGAGCATCTGCCTGCTGTTTCAGCGATCTGAAGCAGGTTATAATTCCTGCCATAACAGACCTCAAAAAATCACAGGAGTTTATGGTGAAACCCAGTGCAAAACACCTCACCGATATTTTCGAGTACCTGCCGGAGCAGGATCGAAAAACCCTGTGTGAGTTTGCCGAATTTCTCAAGTCCAGGGCACCCGAACCGGAGCCGAAAATCCATGAGCCGCTGGAGATTCCCCGCCCCGAGGAAGAAAGCGTGGTGGCCGCGATCCGTCGCCTTAAGCAAACCTATCCGATGCTGCCACAGAAAGCACTGCTGAATGAAACCTCAAATCATATGATGGCGCATATGATGCAGGGCAAGCCGGCGATGGATGTGATCGATGAGCTGGAGCAGCTGTTTGCAGAAAAATTTGAACAATTTATGGGTGGAAACGATTGATAGACGTATTACGCAACTGGTACCAGCGCCACTTCTCAGACCCGCAGGCGGTGATTCTCGCCTTTATGCTGATATTCGGCTTTATGCTGATTATGTTGATGGGGCAGGTGCTCACCCCGGTGATCGCCGCGATTGTGATCGCCTATGTACTGCAAGGAGCGGTTAAAAAACTGACCTGGCTGGGTATCCCTCATGTGCTGGCAGTGAGTCTGGTGGTGCTGGGCTTTGTGATGTTGCTGATGGTATTTTTTCTGGGACTGTCACCACTGCTGACCAAGCAGCTGAGTCAGTTTTTTGCAGACATGCCTGTGATGCTGGGCAAATGGCAGAGTCTGTTAATGAGCCTGCCGCAAAATTACCCGTTCATTTCCGAGGCGCAAATTCGCGAAATTGTCACGCACATTAATAATGAGCTAGCGACAGTGGGGCAGCTGGTTTTATCCAGATCGCTGGCTTCGGTGATTAACCTGTTTACCCTGCTGGTGTATATCGTGGTGGTGCCATTGCTGGTGTTCTTTTTTCTCAAAGATGCGGAACGTATTACCCGCTGGATAAGCCGTTTTCTGCCCAGCAGCGAAGGTCTTGCCGGCCAGGTGTGGAAAGAAGTGGACAGCAAAATCGGCAGTTATATTCGCGGCAAGTTGATTGAAATTGCCATCGTTGCGCTGGTGACCTTTATTGCGTTTAAAGTACTCGGCCTGCAGTATGCCGCGTTACTCAGTCTGCTGGTGGGACTGTCAGTGATTATTCCCTATGTGGGTGCGATTGCAGTCACCATTCCGGTGGCATTGATTGCCTACTTCCAGTTCGGCCCCGGCCCTGAGTTTGTCTACATTCTTATTGCCTACGGTATTATTCAGTTTCTGGATGGTAATGTACTGGTGCCACTGCTGTTTTCAGAAGTGGTGAATATGCACCCGGCCGCCATTATTGTGGCGGTACTCGTCTTCGGTGGGCTGTGGGGCGTGTGGGGCGTGTTCTTTGCTATTCCTCTGGCAACCCTGATTCAGGCGGTAATCAATGCCTGGCCAACGGTGCAGGCTGAACCGCCAGCCAGCTAGCTGACAGTTTCCTCATCTGTTTATTTGTGATGATTGATATCTTCAGGTTAAACAACAGGAACTGATTAATGGTGTTTCCGGTAGTGTTTCTTGCGGCGCATTTTTAATTTGCGTGACCACCACACCCAGATAC
>JBFFND010000249.1:0-4256 GCA_041563375.1 Gammaproteobacteria bacterium
AACTGGCCGTACCGTCGAGTTTATTGTGTTCGTAATCCTGTTCTTTAAACCAGCATTTAACCTTGGCGCGGGCACGTTTGGTTTTCAGGTAGCCCAGGTTCGGGTTCATCCAGTCGCGGCTGGGAGCGGGTGTATTACTGGTGAGAATATCGACCTTTTCACCGTTCTGTAATTCGTATGTCAGCGGCACGATACGTCCGTTGACTTTCGCACCACGGCAACGATGACCGATATCGGTGTGAATAATATAGGCAAAGTCCAGTGGCGTAGCCCCCTGGGGCATGTCCATAATCTTGCCTTTGGGCGTCAGTACAAATACCCGATCGGGAAACAGTTCGGTATGAAAACTGTCGATCAGTTCTTCATCTTCGGTTTCTTTCGGGTCGAGTAATTTGCGCAGCGAGGAAATACCTTTTTCCAGGCTGCGATCACTGGCACTGCCCTCTTTATAGCGCCAGTGTGCAGCGACACCATACTCGGCAAACTGATGCATCTCGTGGGTGCGAATCTGGATTTCCAGCGGCTTGCCTTCCGGGCCATACACCGCAGTGTGCAATGACGAATAACCGTTTTCCTTGGGATTGGCGATATAATCGTCAAACTCCTTGCTGATATGCCGCCAGCGACCATGAATCAGGCCAAGCACGGTATAACACTCCGCCACGGTATTCACCGTAATGCGAATGGCGCGCACATCGAACAGTTCGGAGAACTCCTTGTGCTTGCCGGTCATTTTTTTCCAGATACTGTAAATGTGTTTGGGGCGACCGTAGGTTTCTGCCTGAATATTGGCCGCCTGTAGCATGCTTTTTATTTCATCAACCGCGTGATTAATATAGGCTTCGCGTTCTTCGCGGCGCTCCTCCAGCAATTTTGCAATACGTCGATAGGTCTGCGGATCGAGGTAACGGAAAGACAGGTCTTCCATTTCCCATTTCAACTGACCGATGCCCAGCCGATTGGCCAGTGGGGTAAAAATTTCCAGGGTTTCCCGGGCAATATTATAACGTTCAGTGGTATCGGAACTGGCCAGCAAACGCAGGCGTTGTACACGGTAGGCCATTTTTATCAGCATCACACGTACGTCATCCACCATCGACAGCAGCATGCGACGCAGACGTTCGGTCTGTTCCGGGGAATTTTCAGTGATGTCCTGGATGTGAAAGTCATGCAGCCAGCGAACTTTTTTAACCAGCCGCTGAACTTCCTCGCCAAAACGACTGGCCAGTTGCTCGATAAATTCGGTCTGGCTCAAACGGAAATCACTCAGCAGGGTCACGATCAGCGTGGTTTTATCCACGCTCAGTCTCGCCAGGATCAGCGCCACATCAAGCCCGCTGGGTAAGTCGCTTTCCAGCGATGGCAATTCCCAGACAACCTGGCAGGCCTGGCGCAACTGCTCATCTTCGCCACAATGCGTGCTTATTTCCTGCAGGTATTGCTCAAAGCTGTATGCCTGAGTAATGCCGGGTTTTACTTTGGTTGATTGCATTGATGGCAGTCGTTATTTTTATAATACTCAGTTTTTCTGGCAGTCTTTACAATGCCCATAGATAATCAAACTGTGTTCGGTAATTTTAAAGCCATTATCTTTGGCAATCTGTTTCTGGTGTTGTTCAATAACTTCATCGACAAATTCCACCACCTTGCCGCAACTGACACACACCAGATGGTCATGGTGCTCACCTTCGTTCAGTTCAAATACCGCCTGTCCCCCTTCAAAATGATGGCGGGTCACCAGGCCAGCGCCCTCAAACTGCGTCAGCACGCGATACACGGTTGCCAGGCCGATTTCTTCACCCTGTTCCAGCAAGGCCTTGTAGATGTCTTCCGCACTTTGGTGACGCAGCCTGCAGGATTCCAGCAGCTCCAGTATTTTCATACGTGGCAGAGTGACCTTGAGGCCTGCCTTTTTTAAATCAGAGGTTTCCAAATCAAACTCCTGCTGTTTTTGAAGGGGATATGGGTTAGTATTTCGGACCTATTATACGCGAATGCAAATAAGTATCATTAAACTATGTGTAAGAAAACCATATTAAACCGTTGTACTGTCCTTAGCCTGCTGCTGGTGCTGGCGGCATGCCAGCCACATCGTATCGAGATTCAGCAGGGCAATGAAGTCAAGCCGGAAGTGCTGCAGAAGCTGGAAGTGGGCATGACCCGTCAGCAGGTGCTGTATCTGCTGGGAACGCCGCTGCTTACTGATCCCTTCCACCAGGATCGCTGGGATTATATTTACTACCTGAAACCCGGTAATGAAGAAGCGGTTTTCTCGCGCCTGACCCTGTTCTTTGAGGGAGACCGTCTGAGCCGGATTGATGACAGCGCCTATATTCCGGATATTGGTACCGATGGCAAAGCAATCGAGAATGACCCGACCCCGGAGATACAGTTACCCGCAGGCATGGAAGGCCTCTAGCTGACACTGCGTGACTGGCTGCAAAACAGCAGCCCGGCCACACGTCCCATCAAAAAACATTTTTATTATTTTTCAATTGCTTACAGCATATAGCTAATAAGTTTTATCAGCAAAATTTCCGGCTACCAGCAGGCTGATTACACAGATTTACAGGCGTATTATTGATCCGTCTTCGCCTCGCTGGCCGTATCGCCCGAGCTATCAGCTGCTGGACTATCGGCCGTACCATCCGCGTCCCCGCCACCCTTTTTCATGCGCTTGCCTTCCGCTTCGCGTTTGCGACGCACCTCCTTGGGATCCGCCAGCAAGGGTCGATAAATTTCCACCCGGTCACCCGCCTTGAGCTCCGCGGTTTTCTTCGACAGCTTGCCGAAGATGCCCACCTTGTTCTGGCTCAGGTCAATCTCGGGAAACTCGCTGAGCACACCGGACTGCTCGATTGCCTGTTCGATGGTGGCGCCTGGCGCCAGCATCACCGGCAGTATTACCTGCCGCTCGGGGCGTGCATAGGCCACCTCGACCTGGATCAGGTCACCCTCTGCTAATGCTGTCTCAGACTCGCTCACCGTACACCTCTACTGCCCGTTTACAGAAGGCATCCACCATGGAATTGGCAATCTGGTTGAACACGGAACCGGCAGCAAACGCCACCAGCTTGCTTTCAAACTCGAATTCAAGGTCCAGTGAAATCTTGCTGGCACTATTGTCCTTGAGCGCATCAAAACGCCAGTAACCTTCAAGATGTTTGAACGGGCCTTTCACCAGGCGCATCTCGATAATCTTGTTACGCTGCATCCGATTCAGCGTAGTAAAGGACTTGTGCAGTGCACCCCGCGCAATTTCTATCGTTGCGCGGACCTCATTGGGGTCCCTGGAAATCACTTCGGTGGAGCGACACCAGGGCAGGAACTGCGCATAGGATTCAATATCATCAACCAGCTGGTACATCTCCTCTACCGAGTAAGGCACCAGTGCATTTCGGGAAATCTGTGTCACACAACAACCTATTATTTACTGTTGACCGGGCCAGCCTGGCTAGCCCAGTTTGATCACGTCGATGGCTTTCAAAAAGATCAGCAGCACCGCGACAGGTGCGACAAACCGCACCAGAACGAGCCACGCATTATAACTGATTTTACCCAGCCTGAGCTCGTCTTTGCTGGAGCTGGTGCGCATCAGCCAGCCGGCAAAGATGGCGATAAACAGGCCACCCAGCGGCAGCATAATGTTCGCCGTGAGGTAATCGAGAAAGTCAAAGAAACTCAGCCCGAACAAGGTGTAGCCAGACCACAGGTTGAACGACAGCATCGAGCCCAGCCCCAGCGCCCAGGTGGCGATACCGATAAACACCGAGGCATACAGGCGGTTCATGCCGTGATTTTCCACCAGCCAGGCCACCGCTGGCTCGATCAGCGAGATGGACGAACTCCAGGCGGCAAATACCAGCAGAATAAAAAACAGCGTACCGATCAGCACACCTGCGGGCATCTTGCCAAAGGCAATCGGCAGGGTCTGGAATATCAGGCCGGGACCCGCATTGGGCTCAAGGCCATTGGCAAACACAATCGGGAAAATCACCAGGCCGGCGGTAATCGCCACCAGGGTATCCGCCAGCGCGATGGTCACCGTCGCTTTGGCAATCGAGGTATTTTTCGGCAGGTAGGAGCCATACACCATGATCGCCCCCATCCCCAGGCTCAGGGTAAAGAAGGCATGCCCCATGGCGATGAGTACGCCGGGGCCGGTGAGTTTGCTGAAATCCGGGGTAAACAGGAATTCCACGCCCTGCATAAAATAGCCAGTGGAGGCGGAGTAGAACAGCAGTATCAACAGCAGA
>JBFFND010000250.1:0-4236 GCA_041563375.1 Gammaproteobacteria bacterium
GCAGGAGCTGTCATTTATTCCGCACATCCTGTGCTCCACCCTTCGGGCCTCGCATTCGCTCGTTCAAAGTGCTCCTGCACTTTAGTATTCCGCACATCCTGTGCTCCACCCTTCGGGCCTCGCATTCGCTCGTTCAAAGTGCTCCTGCACTTTAGTATTCCGCACATCCTGTGCTCCACCCTTCGGGCCGAGCATGCGCTCGTTCAAAGTGCTCCTGCACTTTAGTGCGTTTTCTTATTAGAGTTCGGTGTCATTGGCGTTTTCTTCTTTCCGATCCAGCACCGATTTCACAAAAGGAATTGTCAGACGACGGTGTTGCTGCAACTGCGCTTTATCGAGCGCATCCAGCATTTCAAACAGATCGGCCATATCACGATTGTAGTTGTTCAGTAGATAGGTGGCGACATTATCCGCCAGTTCAAAACCTCTCGCCTCCGCCCGTTGTTGCAAGGCCTGACATTTTTCCGCGTCATTAAGTGACAGCAATTTAAACACCGCGCCCCATTGCAGGCGTGAGCTTAAGTCTTTCAGTGCAATCGGCAGCTCGCTGGGGGGCTGATGAGCGCTGAAAACAAGCTGGTGCTGATTTTCACGCATGCGATTAATCAGGTCGAACAGCGCTTCCTGCCAGTGTGGTTTATCCTGCAGCAATTGCAGATCATCAATGCAACACACATCCATCGTTTCCTGCCCCTGAAAAACCTCGGGAGAATAATCAATCAGCTGCTGCAATGGCAGATAGCTGACGCGTTTTCCCTGCTCTGTCAGCAGCTGACACAGTGCCTGCATAAGATGGCTTTTGCCGGTATTGTGCTCACCCCATAGATACACCTGAAGCTCATCCTGCAACTGCGGACTCTGTAGCCAGCTAATCAACAACTGATTCGGGCCACTCACCAGATTATTAAAAGTAAAGCTGTCCTTCAGTTGCAGATCAAGGGTGAGTTGGGTGTACATAAATAATGAAAGCTGTAATCAATAATGGAAAGAGCGACTCAGGACGCGTCATTAAACATGGAACTGGATTTGTATTCAGCATGGGCATGACGTAGCAAAACCGCCAGTACAGCGGCCACCGGCAGTGCCAGTAACACACCGACAAAACCGAACAGCTGGCCGCCGGCCAGCACTGCAAAAATGACTGCCACAGGATGCAAACCAATTCTGTCCCCTACCAGCAACGGGGTAAGCAACATGCCTTCCAGTGCCTGGCCAACCGCAAACACCAGCAGCACCGGCAATAACATAAATAAGTCCTGTGTCTGTAATAGCACAGCAATCCCTGCCGCCATAATGCCGACAATAAAACCCAGGTAGGGAACAAAACTGACCAGCCCGGCAAGCATGCCGATCAACAATGCCAGCTCGAGTCCTGCCAGCCACAGACCCATGGCATACACCACCCCAAGACACAGCATCACCATCATCTGCCCGCGCAGAAACGCAGCAAGTACATCGTCCGACTCACGCGCCAGTTTGGCAATCACAGGCTGGGTTTTTCTGGGTAATAACTCATCCACCCGTTGCACCAGGACATCCCAGTCACGCAACAGATAAAAGGTCACCACCGGAATTAGAACCAGATTGGCAAGAAACGCCATCAACGCCAGGCCCGATGCCGCCACCGATTGCGCCAGTTGCGACACCAGCCCACCCGCCTGCTGATAATGCGTAGTGAACAGTTTTTTAATCAGTTGCAAATCAATCAGCTCAGCCTCCACTCCCAGCTTCTCACTGAGCAAAGGCACCACATTTTTCTGCAGCCCATCCAGGTACTCCGGCATTTTACCAATCAGATAGGCCAGTTGCTGGGTCAGCATGGGAAAAACCAGCAGCACAAACACAGTTAACACCAGGAAAATCACCAGAAACACAATAGTCACCGCCAATGTGCGCGACATCTTTTTTTCCAGCTGATCAGCCAGCGGGTCACCCAGATACGCCAGCAATGCGGCGGCAAAAAATGGCGTGAGGATCGGGCTTAACAGGTACAGCAGAAAGCCGCCTCCAGCCACCGTCAGCGCCACCAGCAGGGTCCATAACCATTTATCTGAATCAGTGTATGCCATGTTCTTTAGGTCCAGTGATCCTGCAATCTATTTACTGCCCCAGCCGATAAGACAGAATACGCGTTGCCGCTGCCTGCCGTGCACTGGCGCTGTTGTCGCCCCTGGTTTCAGTCTGCACCTCAGGCTGCGAGTCGCTATGCGGCGTTAATACCCTGCCCAGCGCAATCGCACGCTTCAGGTCATCTTCATTGCCGCTGAGCTCGATATGAAAATCCACCTGCCCCGGCTTTACTTCACTGGCATAAACGTGTTTTACCGGCGGTAGCGAGGCCAGGTAACGGGCAGCTCTGGCGTATTCATCTACGCTGCTCAGCTGATAGATCCGCAGCAATAACTGCGAGCTGGAAAAGCCACCCGAAAAAACCGCATAGCGACTGGCAATATGATCGGTGGCCACGCCGATACCGCTGCTGGTAAGAAGATCCAGTGCCGGCGCATTCACCTGCCAGCTCTGCATTTCACCGTCCTGCAGCAGTGACCAGTCCACCTGCCAGCTGCCCTGCAACCATTGCATGCGGCCCAGCAATACGGCATCCACATTGTAGCGTTTGCTGGCCTGTTTAATCGGCTCCCAGAACTGCCCCCACAGGTCACTGTATTCCAGCACAGCACGATCCGCCTGGTCATAGAGCGGCCAGACCAGTGGCAGACCTCGCGCCTGTGCCGCTTCCTCCAGCGCATCCTTGATCAGTGACTGATCACCCTGTCTGAGCAGGTAGCGGTTAGCGCCATCCTTTACTGCCAGCCACAGCAGGACATCCGGCCGCTGTTCACCCCATTGTGGCAAACCGTTGTCCGCCAGCAGCCGCTTCAGCTTGCTGGCATCGAACTGCATCCATAATTTAAAAGCAGGAGCTGGCGCATCGACGTGCTTCTGCAGGTAGTCACTGACTTCCTGCTCACTCATTGCGCGGTAACGGTATTGCTGAATCAGGTTGCTTGCCTGTGACAAATCCAGCTGCGTAGGCGCCAGACCACTGCCGGAGACACGCATCGACACCTCGATCAGGCCCTGCTCAAAGGCGGCCTTACGGACATCCGTTTCCTGGCTGACCACCGGCAGGCTGACTTCGTACATGTGTTTAATTTCGGCCGCCTGCAGTTTTACACTCAGGGCCAGAAGCAGGATTATGCTGAAAAAAAGCGTTTTGCAGTTCATTTTCATTCGTGGAGGTGGCTCGGACGATGTACAATACCACATCTTTTAATGGTGATGCTTATCAGGTTCGCAATGTCTCAAACTGACTCAAACAAATCCACACAACAGCCACTTAGCTACCGCGATGCCGGTGTTGATATTGATGCCGGCAGCCAGCTGGTTGAACAGATTAAACCCCATGTCGCGCGCACCATGCGTCCTGAAGTTATCGGTGGCCTGGGTGGGTTTGGTGCACTGTTTGAAGTGCCGCTGGATCGGTATAAAAAGCCGGTACTGGTCTCCGGCACCGATGGGGTGGGCACCAAACTGAAACTGGCCCTGCAGATGAACAAACACGACACCATCGGCATCGACCTGGTGGCGATGTGTGTCAACGACATCCTGGTGCTGGGCGCCGAACCACTCTATTTCCTCGACTACTACGCCACCGGCAAACTCGACAACACGGTGGCCGCAGATGTTATCAAGGGCATCGCCGAAGGCTGCCATCAGGCGGGTGCGGCCCTCACCGGCGGCGAAACCGCAGAAATGCCCGGCATGTACGGCGAAGGTGATTACGACCTGGCGGGGTTCTGTGTCGGCATTGTGGAAAAAGATCAGATCATCGACAGCAGCAAGGTCGCCGCCGGTGATGTGCTGATTGGCATCGCCTCCTCCGGCCCTCACTCCAATGGCTACTCGCTGGTTCGCAAGGTACTGGAAGTGAGCAAGGCCGATCTCGCCCAGCCCTGCGGCGAACAGACACTGGGTGAGGCACTGCTGGCGCCTACCCGCATCTATGTGAAAAGTATCCACGCACTGCTGGAGCAGGTCGATGTGCACGCCATGTCACATATCACCGGTGGTGGCCTGCTGGAAAACCTGCCACGGGTGATGCCACAGAACACCCGTGCACGTATTGATGCCCGTAGCTGGCAGATGCCGGAGGTGTTCAAATGGCTGCAGCAGCAGGGCAACATCGCATCACAGGAAATGTACCGCACCTTTAACTGTGGCATCGGCATGGTA
>JBFFND010000251.1:0-4234 GCA_041563375.1 Gammaproteobacteria bacterium
GATTCAGAGCGGCATACAGTATGAGTAGTATGCCGTTCTGGGCTCAGGAATAATATGAAAGTTTATATCAAAAACATGGTCTGCGACCGATGCAGGTATGTGATTAAAAATATTCTTGTCGAGATGGACATCCGGCCTGCTTCAGTCATGCTGGGCGAGGTTGATCTTGGTGAACTGGCAATGAATACCCAGCAGTTAGATGTTTTTCGTGAAAAGATCGAGGCCCTCGGGTTTGAACTGATAAGTGATAAAAAGAGCCGGCTGATCGAAAATATAAAAAAACAGGTGCTAGAACTGATACAACAGCAGGAGGCTGAAAAAACCAATCTCTCGGATTACCTCAGCAGGAAACTGTTTCATGATTATACCTATCTCAGTAATCTGTTTTCCTCGGTCGAGGGCATTACCATAGAACAGTATGCAATCAACCATAGAATTGAAAAAGTTAAGGAGCTGTTGATTTATGATGAGCTGTCCCTGACCGAGATAGCCTGCCGCCTGGGTTATAGTAGCGTCGCACATCTTAGCCGGCAGTTTAAAAAGGTCACCGGACAGACCGCTTCACAGTTCAAGTCACTGCGCGACAGTGTTCAGAGAAAATCACTCGATAAAGCGTAAATTATGCAACACCTGGCTATAAAGGTGTAACGCATTACATCCCTTCACTAAGTACAATCTTCAGCAACAGTTCCCGCAATTAATCATAGTATTAAGGAGCAAGACTAATGTCTGAAGAAATATTACTGTCTGTACCCGGCATGGCATGTCGCAGCTGTGTAAGCAAGATAGAAAATGCACTGAAACAGCATGTTCACGTTGAAGAATTTAGTATCTACCTAGATCGAAAGATGGTTGTTTTGTCTGCCGAAACTCCGATTTCCGAGTTGATCAGCTTAATCAGCTCAGTCGGGTATGCTGCAGAACGGATCGAATGAACCAGTCAAATCGGAGAATATGAAATGTCTACTATTAGATTGTCCATTTCAGGAATGAGTTGCGCTGGTTGTGTGAGCAGTGTCGAGAGTGCATTGAATAACTTCGCGGGTGTTACATCCGCAAGGGTTAATTTCGTTGAGCATACCGCAACCGTTGAGGGAAGTGTCGATGTGAAGGCCCTGATCGATCGTGTCAAATCTGTGGGTTATGCGGCTGCCGAGTTAAAAGGTGCAGATGATGAGGCAGAGAAACAGGCAGAGGAGGCGATTTATTACCGAAACCTGTTGAAAAAGTCGCTGGCCGCTGCGCTGGTGGGCGTGCCTCAAATGATACTGGCCATGTCGGGTGTTTTGCCGGGGCTCGAGGACGAGGCCGGGCGCCAGGTCTGGTTGTTGATCGGGCTGGTGACCTTGCTGGTTATGATCTATTCCGGTGGGCACTTTTTCAGCGGGGCCTGGAAGTCGGCGCGAAATCACACGGCGAATATGGATACACTGATTGCGCTGGGTACAGGAACGGCCTGGATCTACTCGATGACCATTGTTGCCGTGCCTGGCTGGATTCCCAATATGGCGCAGCATGCCTATTTTGAAGCGGCGGCAATCATTCTTGCGTTTATAAACCTGGGCAGTGCACTGGAAATGCGTGCCCGCGGCAAAACATCCGAGGCGATAAAGCGACTGATTGGCCTGCAGCCGAAAACTGCGTGCGTGATACGTAATGGAATCGAGCTGGAGGTAGCGATTGATGAGGTCGGGCTGGATGAAACCCTGAAGGTCAGGCCTGGCGAACGCATCGCGGTCGATGGCGTAATCATCGAGGGGCAATCGAGGGTCGACGAATCGATGATAAGCGGTGAGCCAATGCCGGTGCAGAAACAGCAGGGTGATGAAGTTGTCGCAGGTACAATTAACAAGTTGGGCAGCTTTATATTCCAGGCTAAACGTATTGGCGAGGATACCGCGCTGTCAAAAATTATCGAGATGGTACGCAATGCACAGGGATCGAGGCCGGCACTGGGACGCATCGTCGATAAGGTTTCAGCTGTGTTTGTGCCCGCCGTGCTGCTGGTGGCCGTCATGAGTTTTCTGGCATGGTTTAATTTCGGGCCCAGGGATCAGGCGTTAACCCTGGCGATTGTTACCACAATGACGGTATTAATTATTTCATGTCCCTGTGCATTGGGACTGGCTACACCTATTTCAGTGATGGTAGGTATTGGTAAGGCAGCAGAAGCGGGCATCCTGATCAGAAATGGTGAGGCGTTGCAAAAGGCAGGGCGTCTAACCACGGTTATGCTGGATAAAACCGGTACCGTAACCGAAGGCCGGCCCGGTGTAACTGACGTCGTTACGCTTAATGGCTGGTCCAGGCAGACGTTATTACGCTGGGCGGCAAGTGTTGAACAGGGCTCTGAACACCCGTTGGCAGATGCTGTTGTTAATGCGGCCAAAGAGCAGCAGTTAAACCTGTTAAAAGTCGAACAGTTCAAGGCGATTGCAGGTCATGGCGTTGAAGCGAAACTTAATGGCCACACGGTCATGCTGGGAAACCGGAAACTGATGCAGGATAACGCGGTGGAACTTTCCGAACTGCAGCAAACTGCCGCAGAATTTGCACAGAAAGCCGAAACAGCCATGTATATTGCGGTAGATCGAAAGCTTGTCGGTCTAATCAGTGTCGCTGATGCGGTAAAGCCGGATTCAGCTGCGGCGGTGCGGCGGTTACACCAGCTGGGTATCAAGGTGGTGATGATGACGGGTGACAGCCTGTCGACCGCAGCAGCAGTGGCCGCACAGGTTGGTATTGATCAGGTTATTGCCGACGTTTTGCCTGAAGACAAGGCAAAACGGGTTGCAGACTTGCAACAGCAGGGCGAGCAGGTTGCGATGGTCGGCGACGGCATAAATGATGCACCAGCCCTGGCCCGTTCCGATGTGGGCTATGCCATCGGTACAGGTACAGATGTTGCCATTGAAAGCGCTGATATAACACTGATGCGCGGTTCGTTGCACGGCGTGGTTGATGCGATCCATATCTCGAAAGCGACAGTACGCAACATAAAACAGAACCTGTTTGGCGCATTTGTCTATAACAGTCTGGGTATACCGATCGCTGCAGGTGTGCTTTATCCGTTGCTGGGTATGTTGCTTAACCCGATGATTGCCGGTGCTGCCATGGCCATGTCTTCCTTGACTGTTGTAGCCAATGCGAATCGGTTAAGGCTGTTCAGGTCCGAGGAGGTGTAGTATGGAGCATTTGATGGTTAATCTGGCAGGGCTTGCCCTGATAGTATTTATCGTCTATTGGTTCTGGTTGCCCGGATCTACGAAAAAATGACTAAAACAGTTTGCCTGCAGTTCAGGTGCGATATAGCGATGCAGAGTGTGATGTTTGACTATAACTGGGCAGGGTCTCTATACTTTATGTAGCTACTGGAGCCCCCTGCATGTCTACTGACAAACCAGTTACACATGAACCACTACAGGCAGGCGTGGTGTTTCATGTCCATGCTGTCACGAAAATATATCCGATGGGCGAAGTGCAGGTCACGCAATCTGCGTGATCGTTTATCAACGGGCTTCAGACTGCTTTCAAAAGGCATTGATTGCGAACACACCTGTATGCAGAAATATGTCATCATTGTTCATAGCTACACTGGGTTCTTGCGTAGCTGTGAATAGCACAGTAGTGGCGGAGGTATGAGTGAATTGCTGGATGGGGAAGGGCTTGCCTGGTCCGAACAGCGGTGGGTGATTACCGGCAGCGATATACTGGGGCGGTTATTGCGCGGTGCGACATCAGCAAGCATAAAGCTAGCCACTGCCTGATTCTGCTATGCTGCTCATAAACCAGGCTTACTCGCGAGGATATATGGAAAGTGCATTTCAGGAGGTGACAGGCCTGTGGCAAGCGGTACTCGCATTGCTGGCTTTTGATCCGGCGCGTTTACTCGAGACCGATATGATAATCCGCATTGTGCTGCAATGTTTGCTGCTCGTTGCGTCCGCCTTCTTCTCCAGCTCCGAGACTGCACTCTTTTCTCTTTCCCGTCTGGAACTAAGGGAGCTGCGGCGGCAGCGAAATCCACAAGCCGATACCCTGCATGCACTGTTAGATCAACCACGACGTCTCATTATCTCAATTCTCTGTGGTAATGAGATTATCAATGTAGCTGCAGCGGCAAATATGACCGGTATTCTGGTGCATCTCTATAGCGAAGAGCAGGTGGTACTACTCAATGTGCTGATCATGGTTCCGCTGCTGTTGCTTTTCGGTGAGGTTACCCCCAAGACCA
>JBFFND010000252.1:0-4225 GCA_041563375.1 Gammaproteobacteria bacterium
CGATGCGACTTTGAGCTACAGCCAGTCGCAATCCGATAGCAAGCCATCCAGCTTCACCTTTCTGATCAGGGATCAACGTCTGCGGGTGAATGAATCCGGTTCAGAACGCATCAATCTTTTCAAACAATCGGGCAGTGAATTTATCAGCTATAACCCGCAGAATCAGCAGCTCGATCTGATGAATCCGACAATACTCAAAGCACGGGTTGATGAACTGGATCAGCAACGCCAGCAACGAATCAAACAGATTGAAACCGAGCTGCAACAGAAACTGGCGCAGATGAGCGAACAGGAGCGGGAAATCGGTGAAGCATTACTCAACCAGATCAAATACCCGGCGTTTTATGGCGAACACACACAGATCAGGGTAATACCTCTAAAGGATCGCAAGATCGTTGCCGGGATTGAATGCCGGGTTTACCAGCTGGTAAAACAGCAACAGCGCATCAAGGAGTTCTGCATGGCCCCTGCAGAGGCACTCGGGCTTGAGCAAAAAGATTACCAGACGCTACGCAGTTTTTATGCCTTTGATTACAGCATGCTCAGCCAGTTAATGCTGGCGATGGGTAAGAGTGACTTCACAGTGATTGATTACGATGCCCATGACATGCCTGGTGTGGTCATTGAGGCAATAGAGTTCGACCAGCAACAGATCAGCCAGCACACAGAACTGACCTCATTCAACCGCAAACCATTACAGGCGGAACAGCTGAGCCTTCCGGAAAACCGGCCCGATAAAATCGAGCCTGCAAAGCCAGCTGATTGAGGAAAACTGACCTGGCCGGATGGAATCCCATGCCTTACAGCTTGTGCACCCGCTTACCTGAATCCACTAGATATGGTAGATTTTCATCACAAAACCGGATAAATGGCATAGCTTTTAAGCTATCCCGGTTCTACACTGAAAACAGGCAAACGAGCTGACAGACCAGCAGGGCTTTGCCGACAGATCGTTAGCTTAGACATCAGCACACGGGGACTCTATGACACAAGACTACTCTGAAAAGCGCAACTTTTACCGGATGAACCTTGATTGCGGTGCAGAATACAGCATCAATGGTTCCGGCAATCGAAAAACCGGTATTGTCAGCGACCTGAGCGGTGATGGCATTTCCATTATTGTTGACCAGGCCGTTGAGCCGGGCACCGAGGTCAAGGTGTGTATCCAGCCGGAAAACCAGGTAACACCGCCACTGGACATCACCATGCAGGTGGTTCGCTGCGAACAGAAAGATAGCGACAGTTACCTGCTGGCAGGCAGCATTACCCAGCGCTAACCGGCACCAGCCTTACGCGCCCCCTGTAATTCAACTGGCCGCATTACCTGCCAGTCAGACACACTCCTCCCTGAAAAAACCAACTCTAAATCACCCGTAGACAATCACATCGCCAGCACAGGTCTAGAACTGAATTTACTGGCCCGGGATTCCGCCTAAAACAGCATCCATCATATTTGAATTCAGGCATTAGCCAGCAGGAAATTATCGAAGAGATATAAGAATCAGATTACCCGTTCAGCAATCAGTGGGGCAATGGTTCAGGCGGCCAGATATCAGGCATACTGGCTGAAACGCCCTGCACTATCCGCAGACTGTGATGATGCGATCACCGAACTGAATGCTGCCGGAACATCGCTGACCGACTGGGCAGATGCTCGAGCCGGGATATCCGTCGGCTGATCCGCCGCATCCACGCTTTCAATGGCCTCGCCAGCATCCAGTGCTGAGGCAGTTTGCGCTTCAGTATCGCTCTGTTCACTTTCAATCTGTTCACTGCGTTGCTGCTCGGCTTCCAGTGCACGCTGTTCGGCTTCCAGCTGGGCTTCTTCACGGCGCTGCACTGCGATATCCAGCCGTGCCCTGGCAGCCATCTGCCCTGCACTGGAGGCAACTTTTATGTCCTGGGGTGACGGATCCAGCGGCGCCAGTGCGGCGCGACGAATCTGTTCGGATTTCTGCAGTGATGCCTCAGGATCATTCGCCACCTCGGACACATCCAGCTGCACCTTGCCACCAATCGCATAGGCCCGGCCATCGGGGCCGCGCTGGTAGGTATAGCTGGGGCCGGAGATCACCAGGTTACCACCGGCGGCAACATGCGCCCCCTCATGGGCACGCACTTCTCGGTCACGGGCCTGCAACTCCTGAATCATTTTCTGCTCGGCCTGCTGCTGTGCACGTTGCGCTGCCTGCTGGCGTTGCTGCTCGGCACTATTGCTGCGTGTAGACTCGGCAGAATCGGAAGAAGCTTCGGAACTGGATGAAGTACGTGACGGAGCGCTGGAAGATGGAGATGAAGATGTACTGGCAGGCGCATTACCCGCAGCGGAACTAAACGAGGGGCTGATCACCCGCCGTGTGGGGCTGCTATCCAGCGAATAAGCGCTGGTGGGAGTGGATGATGAGGTCTGTAGAATCATAAAGCACTTTCTGGAGCACTTCAGCTCTATTCAGTTTTAATAAACAGGCAGCCCCGAGCGGCTAGGCCCGAATATCAATCAGGGTTCCCAGTACTTCATCCATCGCGGAAACCACTTCGGCGGACGCCTGTACCTGAACCTTGTTTTGCTGCATATCAACCAGCGCGCCTGCCAGATCGGTTTCCTGTCCGGCACGGTTGAGCTGGTCGGCACTGGCAATTTGCGACGCATTACGACGCATGCCATCCAGCCCACGCTGGATACCCTGAATCGCCTCGTTTTGCACTGCTAATACACCCATAACCTGCTCCTGACGGAAAGTCTCAACTATTTAATAACACAACAACCCGCCCAATTCAATTTTGAGCGACCACAGGGCGCCTCAACAGGACCGCCGGTAGCGATTATACACAGGACGTGTGGTATTTCGCGGGAGGCAGGAGCCGGTAGCGAGCTGGGCGGCGCTGCGCCAGATGGCACTATTTGACCTCTTCGGCCTGGCCCTCATCTTCCTCTGTGTACTCGTCTGGAGCGGGTTCCGCCGTATCCTGCTCATTCAACGGCTGTTCATCCGTGTTTTCGGCTTCTTCAGTGCCCAGACTGTCCTCGGTATCGGCGGGCGCGTCATCGTTTTCTGCCGGCTCAAGGTCGTCACCGGCCTCAGTCTCTGCATCAGCGACTGGCTGCTCTTCTGTTGCCATGTCTGCAGACCCGGCCTGAGCGTCAGTTTCATCCGTCGCCGCCTGCGCAGTCTCGCCGGCGCTTTCGCCATCCGCATCATTTGCCGCATCGGCATCCACATCCCGGTCAAACGCCAGCTCCGGGTGCAGCTTATCGAGGTCTTTCAGTTCTGCCAGGCTGGGCAGATCATCCAGGCTTTTCAGATTGAAATAGTCGAGGAACTCACGGGTGGTACCGTACATCGAGGGCTTGCCCGGTACGTCTTTGTGACCCAGCACCCGTACCCACTCACGCTCGCTCAGGGTTTTAACAATATGGCTGCTGACGCTGACCCCACGGATTTCCTCGATTTCGCCGCGGGTAATCGGCTGGCGGTAGGCAATCAGCACCAGGGTTTCCAGCAGGGCGCGGGAGTAACGCGGCGCCTTTTCTTCCCACATGCGTGATACCCACTCCGCACAGTCGGGCACCACCTGCAACCGGTAACCACTGGCCACTTCTTTCAGTTCGACGCCTCGCCCCTGGTAGTCTTCCTGCAGCTGCTGCAGCGCCTGTAAAATCTGGTCACGACCCGGGCGCTTTTCTTCATCCGCTTCAAATATCGTCTCCAGCTTGCGCAGATCCATGGGGTGGTCGGCGGTGAGCAACACCGCTTCTATAATGTTTTTTAACTGTGCTAATTCCATAATTACTCGTCTATATCGGAATCGATTTCGGGGTCAAAGTGCGGGCCTTCTTCTGGATCCAGGCCCTCTTCCGAGCTGCTCGCCGCTTTTACGTAAATGGGTGCAAAGGGCTCGGACTGTACCAGGTCAATCATCGCGCCTTTAAGCAGTTCCAGGATCGCCATAAAAGTCACCACCACACCACGACGCCCCTCTTCGTAACTGAACAGGCTGCTCAGGTCGGTAAAGCCATCGGAGCTGACCGCTGCCAGAATGCTGCTCATTTTTTCACGAATCGACAGGGTTTCCCGTTGAATCATATGGTGGCTGTTAACTTCGGCGCGGTTAAGAATTTCCCTGAAGGCCAGCAGCAGTTCCCGCAGATCCACTTCCGGCTCTGGCCGGGTCAGTTCAAGCGGTGGCGGCTCGGCTTTGGCGATAAAGCTGTCACGCTCCTGGC
>JBFFND010000253.1:0-4215 GCA_041563375.1 Gammaproteobacteria bacterium
AAGCCCGAAAATCGTCGCAGCTTTGTGATCGATATCCATTAACCCCAGGTAATTTGCATTATCTTTTTCATCAATCAGCTGCTGTACCGCAGGCAGGGTGTTAACCGACACATTCCGGTATTCAATCGAGGATGAATAACGAATAACGCCATGTTCATCGACAATGGCGATCAATTCCATGGTGGGGTCACTGCTGATACGTGACACTTCTCGGTGAATGGCATTGAAATCGCGACGTAAATTGAAATCATTCACTGTGCCCTGCAATTGCACCATGCGTTGTGTAACCCGTCTTTGCTCTGAATTTTTTACATCTTCAATCTGTTTCTGAAACACCATGGCATAGGTGTAATAAGACACACTGGCACTGGTTATCAGTGCGATAACCATAAACCAGACCAGTATGGGAAAGCGGGAGAATAAATTCATTCGGGAATATAACGACTACTAAGATGTCCGTGTAATGTAGGTGTTTTCTTAATCAGTTCGAGCTCATAGAGTATTTCGATCATGTGCTGCTGTTGTTGCAGTAGCGGACTATTCTGGCTGTCGAGTAAACGTCGATTGTCTTCTTTAGTGGAAAACTTTAACAGCTCAAGACTGGCAATATAGTCCTCAACCGTGGTGTTAAAACGTTTAAGTGAATAATCAGCACTCTGCTGCGGATTTTCTGCCTGATAGGCCAGCGCCTTGAACCAGGCCTCAACCAGCTGCTTCACGGTGTCCGGATATTGCTCTGAATAACTTCTGCGCACCACCAGCACATCGATGATTTCATTGGGAATCAGTGTGGAGTTGAAAATTTCCTGCTTGCCGGATTTCACCAGCTGGGTACGATAAGGGTCGAAGGATACAGCCGCCACAACCTTGCCGCTGGAAAAACTGCTGGCCTGTTCCATCGCATTGGTGGAGACGATCTGAATATCACTCACCTGCATATCATGCAATTCAAGTGCGCGTTTTAATACAAACATGCCCACTGCACTGCTCTCCACCGCCACCGGTTTTCCTCGTAATTCTTCAACCCGTTCAATACCCGGATTTGCCAGAATCACATCACCCCCGTATGACATATCCATAATCAGAATGACATCGATGTCGACACCATCGGCGAGCAGTTGCAGGGTTTCATCCAGGGTAAAGGCGGCAGCGTGCAGATTGTGATTCTTAAAGGCCAGGATGGTATCGGTGTTCGACAGGTAGTCGATAATCTTGATCGGCTGGCCCTGATAGTAGCCCAGTTTATCCGCCAGGTATAAGGGTTCGTAGCCTGGCCACAATACAGCGCCCACACGCAGGGTTTGCTGTGGACGATCCACACAGCCTGAAAGCAGCAACACAAAGCTGAGTAATACGAAGCTGAAACACTTAACCATCATTATTTTACGGGTGATATCACCACGCACCACCCTGAACCCCATTCGTCATACTAAAGCCAATATGGCACACAAATTGTGAGGAAACAATTCAGGACAGCACACCCCATACTGTCTCGACACTGTTTATAAAGCGCAGCCATTATTAATATTATGTTGTGAAGTTTATTATTCTGTTATTAGTAAATAGACTGCTCTACACTACTTATCAAGTTAAATCAGGCATTTAGCAAACAATCTGTGCAGACCTGATAGCCGGGAGGTAAACAGGCAATAAAACAGCAACTCTGTCAGCCCGTGCCATAATAAGCGGGTAATCCCGACCTAATTGCAGGTCTTTATGAACCCAGACAGGTCAGCCATCGCTCATGTTTCGTATCAGTCTGTCCATTTTTTCGCTGCTCTTCAGCACCGGTATTCTGCTACTGGGTATCAGCCTGCAGAGCACCCTGCTGGGCTTGCGCGCGGGACTGGAAAACTATTCCATGACAATTACCGGCATTGTCATGTCATCCTATTTTGTCGGCTTTGCCCTGGGCAGTTATTACAACCCGACTATCATTCGGCTTTTCGGACACATCCGCACCTATGCCGCACTTGCGACCCTCGCCTCTGCCGCTGCCATTGCCCACGCGCTCTACACTGAAGCCTGGTTCTGGACCCTGCTGCGTATTATCACCGGTTTCTGTGTAGTAGGCATGTATATGATTATTGAAAGCTGGCTCAACTCACTGGCCAGTAATGCCATGCGTGGCAAATTTTTTGGCCTGTATATGATTATCACCCTGCTCGCTATGGCCATGGGCCAGCACCTGCTGCGCCTGGGTGACGTAATCAGTTTCGAGCTGTTTGCGATTACCACCATATTAATCTCACTGGCACTGGTGCCAGTGGTATTAACCCGCCTGCGTGAGCCGCTGATCAGTCAGCCAAAACAGCTTGGACTGCTTCAACTGTATGCCATCTCGCCACTGGGTGTGGTGGGTACAATTTCGGCGGGACTGATCACTGGCTCGTTCTGGGGCATGGGTGCGGTTTATGCTGCGCAGATCGGGCTGGATGATAACGGTGTAGCCTGGTTGATGAGCGCGATTATTTTCGGTGGTGCGTTGTTACAGTGGCCACTGGGTCTGCTCTCCGACAAGATTGACCGACGCACGGTAATCCAGATTTGCGCCTTCAGCGGCGCGGCACTGGCCCTGCTCAACAGTGTCATCAGCATCGAATCCAGCCTGCTGTTTTACACCGTGTCGTTTCTGTTTGGCGGTTATGTGTTTATTTTTTACGGCCTGTGTGCCGCCCATGTACACGACCAGATCGATGCCGATCACAGCCTGGAAGCAGCACAGGGTTTATTGCAGCTGTACGGCATAGGCGCTATCGTTGGCCCGTTACTAACCGCACTATCCTTTGACTATTTCGGCTCCCGCGGCATGCTGTTTTTATTTGCACTGATTATGTTCAGTCTCGGTCTGTTTACCCTGCTGCGTATGCATCAGGCCAGCGCGCCCGCACCGGAGGAGCAGACCAGCTTTGTACCATTAGCCAGAACCTCGCCGGTGGCACTTGAGATGAGCCCGATAAATGAAACGAGTGAAACCGATGCGGCGCAGGACGAAGACTCGGCCGATAAAAAATAACCTGACACAGAATATTTTGCTGCCTGGCGCGGGATTATACCGGTATCAGGTGGATCAAGCGTAGCGGATCCACCGTTGTCTCACAGTATCGCATTATTAAATGCGTGGTTACTTTATAACGCCACCCGCTCATCCATGCATTCATAGGAGCCGGTTTCAAATTCACGGCACACCAGTGGGCGCTGCTGATAAATACTGCACAACATGGTGTTTCTATCCAGTGCAGAACACCAGCCGTCTTCACCTCGGCGCATGGTCATGCCACCCCATTGATCTATCAGGATAAACCTGTCGGGCACACCGGTGTCACCCAGCAGTAAAACTTCCAGCTTACAGCAGCAGGCTTTGCAGTTACTGCAACTGATCTGATCTTCTGGCAGGGCGTGAGAACGGTACATCATGGAACCTTCAAAAATTCAGGGGTTAAACTTTGTAGTCGCTGGTCTTTCGTCATTCGTCAGACCAGTGACTAAAGACAAACGACAAACGACTTCCGCGCGTCTCTCGCAGAATACCGTACGTCCTGTACATAACTGCTACCGGCGTCCTGCCTCTCGCAGAATACCGTACGTCCTGTACATAAAAAAGGCCAGACAGTGATGCCTGGCCTTTCTGGCAACGGATTTAAACCGCTGCCGATTACCCGCCCATATTCATGAACGGGTATTCAAACGATGATTAAACCGCCTGAATGTTCTCTGCCTGGGGGCCTTTCTGACCCTGGGTTACATTGAACTGTACTTTCTGGCCTTCATTCAGTGTTTTGAAACCTGAACCGGTGATTGCACTGAAATGTGCAAAAACATCTGGGCCTGATTCCTGTTCAATAAAACCGAAACCTTTTGCTTCGTTAAACCATTTTACGGTGCCGTTTGTAATAGACATAATGTTATCCTGTTTGATATTTTGAAATGTGCCGGATGAAAATTCATCAGCGACTATTGCCGGAATGTTGTGCCAGTAGATATGAAAAAGCAGGACGAGTTACGTAGATGTGACATCGAAATGGTGTTGCATAAATAGCAGTGCTACCTTCAAGCTGAAGCCATTGTACACCTGTTTTGCGATAATAGGTGATTTATTATGGGATTCGCTATTTATTTGTAAGCCCCGGTTACACGCGGATGCATTTACAGACGGGCTGTGATCCAATAAGCCATAAATTATAAACATGCCATACCCTCACTAATACGGACAAT
>JBFFND010000254.1:0-4207 GCA_041563375.1 Gammaproteobacteria bacterium
ACACTCAATAATGCCTTCAATGCCTTCGGCCAGCAGGTTGTGCACCGTGTCAACCCAGAGTACCGGATTATGCAACTGCTTCACCAGGTTCTTACTGATATCAGAGGGTCGAGTGTAAGCTTTGGCGGTCACATTCTGCAGCACCGGTTTAGCAGGCTTGCTGATTTTTATTTCCGCCTTGATAAATTCGGCCAGCTGCTGCGCTGCGCCTTCCATCAGGCTTGAATGGGATGGCACACTCACCGGCAGTTTAAGTGCACGTTTGGCACCCGCTTCCTTGGCCAGCGCCATTGCCATTTCCACTGCCTGCTTGTTGCCGGCAATCACCACCTGGCCCGGCGAGTTGAAGTTCACCGCCTGTACGGAGAAGTTATCATCACTGGCGGTTTTGCAGATGTCCTTGATTACCGCATCTTCCAGACCGAGTATCGCAGCCATCGCACCGATACCCGGCGGCACTGCTTCCTGCATCAGTTTGCCCCGCTGTGACACCAGTTTCACCGCATCGGCGAAATCAATCGCACCGGCACACACCAGCGCGGTGTATTCACCCAGGCTGTGGCCGGCAAACAGCGCCGGCTCCACATCGATTTTTGATTTGAGAATTTCATACACTGCCACGCCTGAGGTCAGCATCGCCGGCTGGGTGACTTCGGTTTTATTCAGCTCTTCTGCCGGGCCTTCCTGCACCACCTTCCATAAATCGTATCCCAGCACCTCGGAAGCTTTGTCAAACAACTCGTTGACCACCGGATACGCCTCCGCCAGTTCCGCCATCATGCCAATGGCCTGTGATCCCTGACCGGGAAACACGCATGCAAATTTCATATATTTACCTTAATTTAATAATTATTTTTTAAACTTTAAAAGAAAACGCGAATGAACGCTAACTAACGCGAATGAATACGAGTACTATTTAATATGGCACTGCAACACATCAAACTGAAAAAGCGTTTGCTTTTTATTTGCGTGCATTTGCGTTCATTTATTCCGCACATCCTGTGCTCCACCCTTCGGGCTGAGCATTCGCTCATTCAAAGTGCTCCTGCACTTTAGTGCGTTTTCCTGTGCTTTTTCTTATTCGTTTTCCTGTGCTTTTATTTTTATAACCCCAGCACATCGCGCATATCATACAGCCCTTTATCCTTGCCTTTAAGCCATCTGGCGGCACGGATCGCGCCTTTGGCGAAAGTCATGCGACTTGAAGCCTTGTGGGTAATTTCCACCCGCTCACCCTCGGTAGCAAACATCACGGTATGCTCCCCCACCACATCACCGGCACGAATGGTTTCAAAGCCGATGCTCTGTGGGTCACGGGGGTCGGTGTGCCCTTCACGGCCGTAGACCGCACAGTCTTTCAGGTCACGCCCCAGGGTTTGCGCCACCACTTCACCCATGCGCAGCGCAGTACCGGAAGGCGCATCCACCTTGTGGCGGTGGTGGGCTTCAATCACCTCGATATCGTAATCTTCATTGAGTACCGACGCTGCCATTTCCAGCAATTTCAAACACAGGTTAACACCCACGCTCATATTCGGCGCAAATACCACGGCGGTTTGTTGTGCCGCAGTTCGTATCAGCGCTTTCTGTTCATCACTGAAACCGGTGGTGCCGATAATAATGTGTTTTTGATTGTCTTTGCAGACCTGCAGGTTATGCAGAGTGGACTCGATAGAGGTGAAATCGATCAGCACGTCAAAGTCATTGACCACACTGGTAATGTCATCCACCAGCTGAACATTGAGGCGTCCCACGCCGGACAGTTCGCCGGCATCAGCACCGATCAGACTGATACCAGGGCGTTCAATTGCCGCGCTCAGCATACAGTCATCCGCCTGCTGGCAGGCTTCAATCAATGTTTTCCCCATGCGCCCGGCTGCGCCTGTGATTGCAATTCGTAGCATTATCTTTCTCTATTATTTTTTACGGGTGAAGCGAAGAATAAAGCCCCTCACTGCACGTTTAGACGGCAGTGGTCGGACAGCATTCGGGCTTACACCAGGCTACAGGCTGATATAAGCAAAGCCTTTTTCCTGATGCTCCAGCAGATCAGCAGCGCCTACCTGGACGACTTCGGCGAAATCATACAGATGGGACTTATTCCAGCCCAGCGTTTCCATGGTGTTGCCGCAGGCGTGGAATTTTACACCATAGGCCGCCAGACTTTTTACCGTTTGTTTGTTTTTTTCTGTGACCATGCGCTCAGGCTTTTTACCCAGCAGGTGAATACCGGGGCCGAATGCGGTCACTACGATGGTGATATTGTCACCGTACTTGCGCAGCATTTCCCCCACGGAAAACAGTACCGCATCATGGTACTGCTCGCTGCTTTTATTCAGCTGGTAGATCACATTATGTTCGGTGGGGTCACCGGGAAAGCGCAGCGTTTCGGCTGAATCCGGCTGTGCTGCAGCCTTACGGCTGAGTAAGGCGCCACCGGCGAGGCCCGCCAGTGCGGCGAGTAATTTTCTGCGTGTTGTCATAATTAAAGCTTCATGTCATCAAAGAATTTTTTTACCCCGTCCATCCATGAACTGCCCTGCGGGTTATGGTTCTTGTTATCACCGTGTACGCTTTCATCAAACTCGCGCAACAGCTCTTTCTGTTTTGCCGTGAGTTTAACCGGGGTTTCAATCACCACCTTACAGATCAGGTCACCGGTGATGCCACCACGTACCGGCTTAACGCCCTTGCCTTTCAAACGGAACATACGCCCGGTCTGGGTTTCTGCGGGAATCTTCAGCTTAACACGACCGTTAAGGGTTGGCACTTCCAACTCACCACCCAGTGCTGCGGTGGCCACACTGATCGGCACCTGGCACAGCAGGTTGCTGCCGTCCCGCTCGAAAATCGGATGCGGCATCACATGGATCTGCACATACAGGTCACCCGGAGGTCCACCGTTCTCACCTGCCTCACCTTCACCGGACAGACGAATACGGTCGCCGTTATCCACACCGGGTGGCACCTTGACCGACAGGGTCTTGCGTTCTTCTATGCGGCCCTGGCCGTGGCAGTCGCCACAGGGATCGGTAATGGTCTTGCCCTGGCCATGGCAATGGGGACAGGTTTGCTGTACCGAGAAAAAGCCCTGCTGGATACGTACCTGACCGGTTCCACCACAGGTGCTGCAGGTAACCGGCGACGAGCCTTTTTTGGCGCCGCTGCCATCACAGGTTTTACAGGCCACCAGGGTTGGAATCTTGATCTGCACGGTGGTACCGGCCACCGCATCTTCCAGCCCCAGCTCCATATTGTAACGCAGGTCGGAACCGCGGAATGAGCGACTGCGCCCACCACCACCGCCAAAGATATCACCGAAGACATCGCCGAAAATATCACTGAAATTAGCACCACCGCCACCGAAACCGGCACCGGCCGAGCCATCGACACCGGCATGGCCGTACTGGTCATAGGCTGCCCGTTTCTGTGCGTCCGAGAGGATATCGTAGGCTTCCCTGGCTTCCTTGAACTTGTCGATCGCTTCCGCGTTGTCCTGGTTGCGGTCGGGGTGGTATTTCATTGCCAGACGTTTGAAGGCTTTTTTAATCGCCGCGTCATTGGCATCCCTGGCTACACCCAGGACTTCGTAATAATCTCGTTTTGACATGCTCTACTGTCTCTTTTTATATAACTTTCAAGTCCGCAAATGAACGCGAATGGACGCAAATCTGTCGTTTTTAGTGCCTGCGGCACTAAAAATAAATTAGAAAATTCACTTTTATTTGTTTATTTGCGTTCATTTATTCCGCACATCCTGTGCTCCACCCTTAGGGTCGAGCATTCGCTCGTTCAAAGTGCTCCTGCACTTTAGTGCGGACTTCTTATAACCACGTTAGACACACAAAATGCCCGGCTTTAAAAAACCGGGCATTTCGGTGTGACAAATGCCCCTCGGCAAAAGACTGACTTACTTGTTGTCGTCTTTAACTTCTTCAAACTCGGCATCAACCACTTCATCATCAGCGGATGAAGCTGCTTCAGCAGATGCATCTGCCGCGCCTTCTTTCTGCTGTGACTGGGCATAGGCCTTCTCGGCAATCTTGCCCGCCGCTTCGGTCAGCGCCGTGGTCTTCTGCTCGATCAGATCCTTGTCATCACCTGCCATGGCTTCACGCAGCTCGGCTATCGCGCCTTCAATCGCGGTTTTCTCGCCGTCGTCCACCTGGTCACCCAGATCCTTGAGTGACTTTTCAGTCGCATGAAT
>JBFFND010000255.1:0-4196 GCA_041563375.1 Gammaproteobacteria bacterium
CGACATGAAAAAGCTGGTGGCTTATTCATCAATTGCACATATGGGCTTTGTTACCCTCGGCCTGTTTATTATTTTCCGTATCTGGGGCAACAGCGCGGGTATTGACAGCAGTGGTGCCAGCCTGGCGGTGGAAGGGGCGATGGTGCAGATGGTATCCCACGGCTTTATTTCCGGCGCGCTGTTTTTAATGATCGGCGTGTTATACGACCGCATGCACAGCCGCAATATTGCTGACTACGGCGGGGTGGTTAACAGCATGCCGGTGTTCGCAGCCTTTGCGGTGTTTTTCGCCATGGCCAATGCCGGCCTGCCGGGCACCTCGGGCTTTGTCGGCGAATTCATGGTGATACTCGCCGCCTTCAAGGCAAACTTCTGGATTGCCTTTTTAGCTGCCACCACGCTGATTCTGGGTGCGGCCTACACCCTGTGGATGGTTAAGCGGGTGTTCTATGGCGAGATTAAAAACGACAATGTAAGGGCGTTGCAGGATATCAATCCACGGGAGCGCCTGATTATGTGGGTGCTGGCAGTGGCGGTACTGGCACTGGGTTTATATCCGGCGCCATTGGTGGATGTGATGCATGTATCGGTGGACAACCTGTTACAGCATGTTGCCCAGAGTAAATTACCCTGATGCAGGCGCGTTTGATTAGCACAACCGGTTGTCGTGACGTACCGACGCACTGGCACCGGAAAGATAAAGTAGAGAACCTGTAATGACATTAGAAATGCTCAATTTATCAGTTGCGATGCCGGAGCTGTTTCTGCTGGCGCTGGCCTGCAGTGTGCTGGTGGTGGATGTGTATCTCAGGGATGCGCGCCGCAATGTCAGCTATGTGCTGTCGCAGCTTGGCCTGTTGTTAATTCTTGTGCTGATTCTGCTTAACCCGGCAGCGGATACACAGCTGGCTTTTAACGGCCTGTTTATCAGTGATCCACTGTCCACCGTACTCAAGGCGGTGGTGGTGATTCTGGTGATGCTGGTGTTTGTCTACTCCCGTCGCTATCTGCAGCAGCGGGATATTTTCAAGGGCGAATTTTATGTGCTTGGCCTGTTTGCCCTGCTGGGCATGTTGGTGATGATCTCCGCCAGTCATTTCCTGTCGATCTATCTGGGTCTGGAATTACTCTCGCTATGCCTGTACGCAATGGTGGCGTTTGACCGTGACAACCCCAATGCAGCGGAAGCGGCAATGAAGTATTTTGTGCTCGGTGCGATTGCCTCGGGCATGTTGCTGTATGGCATGTCGATGGTGTATGGCATGACCGGTACACTGGTGATCAGTGATGTTGCCAGTGCAATTGCTCAGCTGCCGGAAAACAATATTGTGCTGATTTTCGGCCTGGTGTTTATGGTGATTGGTCTGGCCTTCAAGCTGGGTGCTGTGCCGTTTCATATGTGGGTGCCGGATGTGTACCACGGCTCGCCCACCACGGTCACCAGTTATATAGCCTCGGCGCCCAAGGTGGCCGCCTTTGCGATGATTATCCGGCTGCTGGCAGAAGGTATGGGCGAATTACAAACCGATTGGCAGGGCATGCTGGTAATTCTGGCGGTGCTGTCGATGGTGCTGGGTAATGTGATTGCCATCGCGCAGACCAATCTGAAACGCATGTTGGCCTATTCCACTATCTCGCACGTCGGTTTTATTATGCTGGGTCTGCTGGCAGGACCGGAGGAGGGCTATGCCGCGGCCATGTTCTACACCATTGTTTATGCGCTGATGTCGCTGGGTGGCTTCGGTGTAATCATCCTGCTGACCCGCAAGGGTTTTGAGGCGGATGAGCTGAATGACTTCAAGGGGCTCAATCAGCGCAGCCCCTGGTTTGCCTTTATTATGCTGATCCTGATTTTCTCCATGGCCGGCGTGCCGCCCACAGTGGGGTTCTGGGCCAAGCTGGCGGTGCTCAAGGCGGTGGTCAATATCGATATGCTGTGGCTGGCGCTGGTGGCGGTATTCTTCTCGATTATCGGCATTTACTATTATTTACGCATTATCAAACTGATGTACTTCGATGAGGCAGAAGATAACAGCGCGATAGAGTGCCGCACCGATATGCAGATTGCGCTCAGCGCGAATGGTCTGTCAGTGTTGATGCTGGGTCTGTTTCCGGCGGCATTGATGTCGATCTGTGTCGCCGCGTTTGCCTGATTGGCTGGCATAAATGGTTAATTATTCGAACATTTTTACGAAAAAGCCGTTTATCGGCTTGCATTAGATCGGTGAAATCTGTAGTATCTGCCCCACGTTGATGCGGGGTGGAGCAGTCTGGCAGCTCGTCGGGCTCATAACCCGAAGGTCGTAGGTTCAAATCCTGCCCCCGCTACCAAATTATATTTGGGTTTGTAAACAGAAGACTCGTATGAGCCTTCGGATTATGAGCCCGACGGTGGTCAGTCTCATGGTTTATATCCATGGGAAGGTCGCAGGTTAAAACCCTGCTCCGCTACCAAATTATTTTGAGTTTGTTACCATAGCTTTATGGTTATGAACCCAACGGTGGTCGGTCCTGTGCTTTATACCCACGGGAAGGTCGCAGATTAGATTCTGCCCTGAACTACCAAATTATAAGAAGGCCCCGTAACAACGGGGCCTTTTTTGTGGTCAAACTGGCCGACTGCGATGTTTTACATCCAGTGATTCATCTGAGGGTAATAGCGCCTGAATAACGAGGACTTAAGTAAACAGTGAGTGATATCTGGTCATTGATAGAACCGGTTGTAGAAGGCATGGGCTACGAGGTTGTGGACATTGAATTCAAGCCACATCCGACCAATGGATTACTGCGTGTTTATATTGATAAGTCCGACGGCATTCTGTTAGAAGATTGCGAAGCGGTCAGCAAGCAAATCAGCAGTATGCTTGATGTTGAAGATCCCATTCCTGGGCATTTTAATCTTGAAATTTCATCACCGGGTATGGATCGTCCTTTACGCAAGCAACAGGACTTTGAGCGTTTTACGGGCGCTGTTATCAAAATAAAACTGTCTATTCCGAATCTGGAAGGACAGAGAAACTTTACCGGTAAGTTAATGGGTATTGAGAACCAGAATGTGGTTATTCAGGTTGACGGCGAGACTCATTATTTGCCACTAGACACAATCGACAAAGCGCGTTTAGTGCCGCAATTCTGATTATGGTTTTTGGAGCCAGACATGAATAAAGAAATTCTCTATGTTGTAGATGCTGTTTCAAATGAGAAAGCAGTCGACAAGGATATTATTTTCCAGGCAATCGAAGCTGCACTGGCTACAGCAAGCCGTAAGAAGCAGGGCAAGGACATTGATGTACGTGTGCAGATTGATCGTAAAACCGGTGACTACGAAACCTTCCGTCGATGGGAAGTGTGCGAAGACATGGAAGACGGTTGTCTCGAGTTTCCATTAAAGCAGATTACACTGGAAGCCGCGCGCATTGATGATCCGGAGATACAACTGGGTGACTTTATTGAAGAGCCGATTGAATCGGTCGAGTTCGGTCGTATTGCGGCGCAAACCGCGAAGCAGGTGATTGTACAGAAGGTGCGTGAAGCAGAACGTGCACGGGTGGTTGAGGCTTTCCAGGATAAAGTTGGCGAGCTGATTATGGGCACGGTGAAGCGGGTTGAGCGTGGCAATGTCTACCTTGATCTGGGTGAAAACGTCGAAGCCTTTATCCCTCGCGAAGATGTGATACCCCGTGAAGCGATTCGTCCCGGTGATCGTCTGCGTGGTTACCTGAAAGAAGTACGCTCCGAGTCGCGCGGCCCGCAGCTGTTTGTCAGCCGTACTGCACCCGAATTTCTGGTGGAACTGTTTAAACTCGAAGTGCCTGAAGTCGGCCAGGGTCTGATTGAAATTATTTCCGGTGCTCGTGATCCAGGATCGCGCGCCAAGGTTGCGGTCAAGTCCAATGATCCACGCATGGATCCGGTCGGTGCCTGTGTGGGTATGCGGGGTTCACGGGTACAGTCAGTCTCCAACGAGCTGGCAGGTGAACGGGTTGATATTATTCTATGGGATGAAAATCCGGCGCAGTTTGTGATTAACGCCATGTCGCCAGCTGAAGTTGAATCGATTGTGGTGGATGAAGATGCACACTCAATGGATGTTGCGGTTGATGATGAAAAACTCTCGCAGGCGATTGGTAAAGGCGGGCAGAACATCCGCATGGCCAGCCAGTTAACTGGCTGGGATCTGAATATCATGTCCACCG
>JBFFND010000256.1:0-4132 GCA_041563375.1 Gammaproteobacteria bacterium
ACGACAACGATGACAAGATTGTTGCCGGCTACCGTAAGTCGGTGGGCAAGGGCATGTTCAAGGTGTTTGCCAAAATGGGTATCTCCACCCTGCAGTCCTATAAAGCGGCACAGATTTTCGAAGCCGTGGGTCTGGCAGACGACGTGATTGCACGCTGTTTCGAAGGCACTGCCAGCCGTATTCAGGGGGTGAGTCTCGATGTGCTGGCGGAAGAGTCATTGCGCCGTCATGCGTTGGGTTACACTGCACGCGAAAGCCAGGTTACGGTTCTGCCAAACCAGGGTGACATGCACTGGCGCGCCAATGGCGATCGCCATATGTGGAACCCACTGAGCATTTCCAGCCTGCAGCAGGCAGCGCGCAGCGGAGATGCCAGTGCCTATGAACATTTCGCCAGACTGGCCAACGAAGATACCAAAAAATGCACCCTGCGTGGCATGCTGGGCTTCAAACAGGGTGTCAATTCAGCAATCGATATCAACGAAGTTGAATCTGCCAAAGACATTGTAAAACGCTTTGCCACCGGTGCCATGAGCTTTGGCTCGATCTCACCGGAATCCCATGAGTCGCTGGCCATTGCGATGAACCGCATGGGCGGCAAATCCAACACCGGTGAAGGTGGTGAGGACGCCGCGCGCTGGACACCTGATGCCAATGGCGATTCACGTCGTTCAGCGATCAAGCAGGTAGCCTCCGGTCGCTTTGGTGTCACCATTGATTACCTGACCAATGCGGACGAACTGCAGATCAAGGTGTCTCAGGGTGCGAAACCCGGTGAAGGTGGCGAACTGCCCGGCACCAAGGTGGATGAACTGATTGCACGCCTGCGTCACTCAACCCCAGGGGTTGGCCTGATCAGCCCACCACCGCATCACGACATTTACTCTATCGAGGATCTGGCGCAGCTGATTCACGATTTGAAGAATGCCAATAGAGACGCGCGTATTTCGGTCAAACTGGTGGCTGAAAGAGGCGTTGGCACCATCGCCTCCGGCGTAACCAAGGCCCATGCAGACCACATTGTGATTGCCGGTCATGATGGCGGCACCGGCGCCTCACCAATCACCTCGATCAAGCACGCCGGTCTGCCATGGGAACTGGGGGTTGCGGAAACCCACCAGACCCTGGTGATGAACGACCTGCGTTCACGGGTGGTGATCCAGACTGACGGCCAGATGAAAACCGGCCGCGATGTGGCGATTGCCGCGTTACTGGGTGCAGAAGAATACGGCTTTGCCACCGCGCCGCTGATTAGCCTGGGCTGTGTGATGATGCGCAAGTGTCACCTCAACACCTGCCCGGTGGGTATCGCCACCCAGGACAAGGAGCTGCGCAAGAAATTCAAGGGCAAGCCCGAGCATGTGGTCAACTACCTGTTTATGGTGGCCGAAGACCTGCGCCAGATCATGGCCTCACTGGGCTTCCGTACGATCAATGAAATGATCGGTCGGGTCGACTGCCTTGAGCCCGCTACTGATTCCAGCCACTGGAAACAGAGCGGTATCGACCTGAGCATGCTGCTGACCCCGGCGGAAAAACCACACCCCAATGTGGAAGTGCATCAGACCATCAAACAGGATCACGGCCTGGAAGATGCGCTGGACAACCAGCTGATCGAGCTGGCGAAAGATGCGCTGGAAAATGGCAATAAGGTCGATATCGATTTACCGGTGATCAACATCAACCGCGTAGTCGGCACCATGCTGTCCAACGAAGTGGCGAAAAAATACGGCGCCGAGATGCTGCCCGATGGCACCATCAATATCAAACTGACCGGTTCTGCCGGACAGTCACTGGCGGCATTCCTTGCTAAAGGCATCACCATTGAAGTGGAAGGCGATGCCAATGACTATGTGGGCAAGGGCCTGAGCGGTGGTCGCGTAATTGTTGCACCACCGAAAAACAGCAGCTTTGTCGCCGAAGAAAACATTATCGTGGGTAACGTTTGCCTGTATGGCGCAACCTCCGGCGAAGCCTATTTCCGCGGTATCGCGGCGGAACGTTTCTGCGTGCGTAACTCCGGCGCCAGCGCCGTGGTTGAAGGCATCGGTGATCATGGTTGTGAGTACATGACCGGCGGACGCATTGCGGTACTCGGCTCGGTAGGCCGCAACTTCGCCGCCGGCATGAGTGGCGGTGTCGCCTATATCTGGGATCACCAGGGTGACCTGGCAACTCGTTGCAATATGGGCATGGTGGAACTGGAAAGCGTCAGCGCCGAGGAAGACATTGCCGAGCTGAAAACCATGATCGAGAACCATCTCAAATACACAGGTTCAGCAGTTGCACAGCGCATGCTGAAAGACTGGGATGGTACGCTGAGCCAGTTTGTGAAAGTGATGCCGACCGATTACAAACGGGTACTGCAGGAGCAGAAGAAAAAAGCCAACGCTGCTTAAGGTTTTAATGCAATTTATCCGCAAATAAACGCGAATAAACGCAATAAAAAAATCAGCAGCTTTAAGTCATGGCTACTCGGAATTTATGTGCCATAGGCGCAGCATAAAGTAACATTAGCGTTGTTTGCGTTTATTGGCGGACAACAGCTTTTCATACAAGGTTATTTAGACAATGGGTAAAGTAACAGGTTTTAAAGAGTTCGAACGACAGACGGAAGCCTATCGTGATGCTGAAGAGCGCCTGAAAGACTTTAAGGAAATTTACACTGAACACAATGCCGAGAAGCTGAGTATTCAGGGTGCGCGCTGCATGGACTGTGGTATTCCTTTCTGCCAGTCTGACACCGGCTGCCCGGTTGATAACCTGATTCCGGAATGGAATGACCTGGTGTACAACGACCGCTGGCAGGATGCCAATGCCCGTCTGCACTACACCAATAACTTCCCCGAGTTCACTGGCCGTGTCTGCCCTGCGCCCTGTGAAGGTGCCTGTGTACTGGGTGTGATTGAACCGGCGGTCACCATTAAAAACATTGAGTGCGCGATTGTCGATCGTGCCTTCGACGAAGGCTGGGTAAAGGCCGAAGGCCCGCAATCCCGCACTGGAAAAAAAGTCGTGGTGGTGGGTTCCGGCCCGGCAGGGCTTGCCGCGGCACAGCAACTGAATCGCGCCGGTCACAGTGTCACTGTATATGAACGCGCAGACCGTCTGGGTGGCCTGTTAATGTACGGCATTCCCAATATGAAACTGGAAAAGGCGCTGATTGATCGCCGCGTCGAACTGATGCGCGAAGAAGGTGTCGAGTTCGTCACCAACGCCAATGTGGGTGACAATGTTGACGTTAAGGAACTGATGGCCAACAACGATGCCATGCTGCTGGCCACCGGCGCGACCACACCACGTGACCTGCCGGTTGATGGCCGTGATCTGGATGGCGTGCACTTCGCCATGGAATTCCTCACTGCCAACACCAGAAGCCTGCTGGATTCCAACCTGGAAGATGGCAATTACATCAGCGCCAAAGACAAGCATGTGGTCGTCATCGGTGGTGGTGACACCGGTACCGATTGTATCGGCACCTCGCTGCGCCACGGTTGCAAGTCAGTGGTTAACTTCGAGCTGATGTCGAAGCCACCGGCAGAGCGTGCGGAAAACAATCCATGGCCGGCATGGCCACATATCTACCGTGTCGATTACGGTCACGAGGAAGCCGCCAAAGTACAGGGCAAGGATCCGCGCACCTACTGCATTTTATCCAAGGGCTTCCAGGGCGAAGACGGCAAGGTAAAAAGCGTGACCACCATCGAAGTGGAATGGTACAGCGATGAAGAAACCGGCCAGTGGAAAATGCAGGAAATACCCGGCTCAGAGAAACAATGGCCGGCGGACCTGGTGTTACTTGCAATGGGTTTCCTCGGCCCCGAGCATTATGTCAGCGATGCACTGGGCATTGACTATGACCAGCGCTCCAACTACCAGGCAGACTACGGCAACTACGCGACCAGCATCAAGGGCGTGTATGCCGCGGGCGACTGCCGCCGTGGCCAGTCGCTGGTGGTCTGGGGTATCAACGAGGGTCGCGAAGCCGCCGAACAGATTGATCAGTATTTGATGAAATAAAAGACTAACGCAAATGAACGCAAATAATCGCGAATACACGCGAATGTTTTTAAGGGTTGTGTGCCGTTGGCACACAAAACTTAATTTTTTCTTGATAAAAATCATCACGGGA
>JBFFND010000257.1:0-4123 GCA_041563375.1 Gammaproteobacteria bacterium
CCAGAGCCATACAGAATCCCGTATCCTGAAGCAGTCTGTAGAGATTGTCCAGCTGTTCACGGGCAATTGTGAAAAATTCGTTTTGATCGGCGATACGGTGTTTAAGCTGCTCGGGTGTTAATCGACTCGATTCAGGTGCTCCAAGCTGGTTGGGGTCTATTCCATAGCCGGCAGATCGCTCGAGTGAACGTTCGATAATACGATTGAGATTAGGCATTCCTTGCAATAGTGGGATCATAGCAAACCGTGTTTCAAAATATTACAGTGTAAATATTTGTTACATTTGCTGCAAGCAGTGGGGGATGTTCAGAGTTTGCAGGATTTTGAGGCGAATAGTCAAACCTTAATAGTAATTATGTAAAAAAATGTTACACATGTGTTGTTTGGTTCAATAATGTAGAATGTTTGGTTAAGGTTCTGTTTTTAATGTGTAAGTAAATAAAAAAGCTGTGTTGGCATAAGCCCTGCATTGCTACAGGCAGCTGTGAATGCCGGTTATCAGGTTGATGGACCAATAAATAGCATATGTAATGTTTTGTGACAATGTGCTATTTCCGTTTACCTGTTAAGGGGTTTAGGAAAACACGCAGCATCTTGATAAATACAGCAGGCACTTGAGCGCAGCATGTCTGGTTTTGTGCATAGCCCGGTTGTCTGTATATTCAATATTCGTTAAGTGATTTTTTGGAGATAGGGATGTCGATTGAACGTTATGGAACACCGAAGGCGGGAGGTCTGCCGTTTGCAAAAGCTGCAGGTGCGGATGGCTGGCTATATGTGAGTGGACAGGTTCCGCGTGATGGTGAAGGGCAGATAGTTTGTGGCAACATGACCACCCAGGCTCGTGTAACTCTCGATAACCTCAAGCAGGTTCTGGAGTCAGCCGGTTATTCCGTAAATGATGTCGTCCGTGTTGGTGTCTGGATAGATGATCCGCGTGATTTTCAAGAGTTTAATAAGGTGTACGCTGAGTATTTTTCCAGTGAGCATGCTCCTGCGCGGGTGACTGTGCAGGCAATGATGATGAGTGATCTCAGGGTGGAAGTGGATTGTATCGCCTATAAAAAAGATCAGACGGCTGGTTGAGGCTGGGAGAATTGCATTGAACATGTTCATTAAGAAAATCATGCAACCCAAACCGACTGAGCATGAGATTATTGTAGCCGGCGGGGGGATTAGTGGTGCCGCTGTAGCATATGGTCTGGCGAAAAAAGGCCATAAGGTAACTATGATCGATGCACCCACTGAGACCAATAAGGCATCTCGAACGAATGTGGGATTGCTCTGGTGCCAGTCGAAGTTTGCGCATCTGCCTGATTATGCCAAATGGGGTTTTCATTCCTGCCGATTATTTCCTGAACTCACAAAAGAACTCGAAGAGGTCTCAGGTGTCGAAATTCCGGTGAACTATACCGGTGGTCTGATCGCTTGCCTCGGTGATGATGAATTCAATACCAGGCAGGATTATATCGGTAAGCTTAAAGAAGAACTTGGCGAATATAACGGCTCAATGATTGATCGGGCTGAACTTGAGAGAAAACTTCCTAAAGTACCGTTCGGACCTGAAGTAACTGGTGCCGCCTGGTGTGAAGAGGATGGCATTGTTGAACCGCTGGCTCTACTGCGCGCATATCTTGTCGGATTTGAAAGGGCCGGAGGCATAATCAAAAACACATTAATTCATGATGTTCAACCTGTGGGTGGTGGCTATCGTGTAATTACAGAAGATGGCCCGATGGATTGTGAGCGTTTGGTACTTGCTGCGGGGCTGGCTAATCGTCGTCTGGCCCAGTTTGCCATAGCTGACCTTCCTGTCTCTGCTGATAAAGGCCAGGTGCTGTTGGTAGAGCGAATGCCTTACGTAATGCCAATCCCTATGCTCGGCGTCACCCAGACCTTTGGCGGGACAATTATTATCGGGTTCAGGCATGAGTTTGTCGGACATGACACCAGAATAATACCAGAAGATATCGCTACTGAAGGCAAATGGGCAATTCGTGTCTGGCCTGAGCTTGGTCGGCAGAGGCTCATTCGTGCCTGGAGCGGTTTGCGGGTTATGCCGGATGATAAGCAGGCTATTTACAGTAAATTGCCGGGTCACCCGAATGCGACCATAATTAACACCCATAGTGCAGTGACCCTGGCGGCTGTTCACACACGATATATTCCCGATTTTATTATTAATGAGGATCTGCCGGAGCTTGCTCAGGGGATGACCCTTAAACGCTTTGGTTACACATGTTGAAGAAGGATTATACGATGAAAGATGCACCTGCTGCCGGGAGTGTGACCATCACCGTCGATGACCGAGAGCTTCAGGTTCCGGAAGGAATCACTGTAGCTGCGGCGGTGCTTGGTCACGCCCATGCCGGACGCACATATATACACCCCGTGGATAACAGTCCCCGTGCACCTTACTGTTTAATGGGGGTTTGTTTTGAATGTCTTATGGAAATCAACGGTGAACCCGATGTGCAGTCATGCCTGATAAGCGTAGAAGAGGGCATGATTATAAAGAGACAACTTCAACATGAGGAGGTGAACTGATGGATGTCCAGACAGATCTCCTGGTTGTCGGAGCAGGGCCTGCCGGTCTTGCCGCTGCCTGTGCCGCGCGATCATGCGGGCTTGAGGTTACTGTTGTTGATGAGCAGGCGGCACCTGGCGGCCAGCTTTTCAGAAATATTGAGACCCCTCTTGGTCAGTCGATGCTTGAACCTAAAGAACGCGAGCAGGGAATGAACCTTGCTGCGGATTTTAGGAAATCAGGCGTGAAGTATTATCCCGGAACTACTGTCTGGGGGCTTGAACCACGCAAGGTATCCTGCAATATAAACGGGAAGCCAGTGATTTTAAAACCTTCCACCACGGTTATAGCACCGGGTGCAATGGAGAGGCCGGTACCATTTCCCGGCTGGACTCTTCCCGGTGTTCTGGGTGCTGGTGCTGGAGATATCATACTCAGGTCAGGCGGAACGCTTACCGAGAATCCGGATGATCCTGTTGTTCTGGCAGGTAATGGCCCTTTGTTACTGCTACTTGCATGTCATCTGATCCATTCAGGGGTAAAGGTTGCCGCATGGCTCGATACCGGATATTGGTCTCGGCGGCTTATGGCTGCTCCACTCATGCCTGCATCACTGCTTGACTCACCTTATCTTGGTAAGGGCCTGGGAATGGCCCTGCAGATAGTTAAAGGAAAAATCCCGATAGTGAGTGGTGTTAAAAATATACGAGCTGTGGGAAAAGATCGTCTTGAAAAAGTTGTGTATGAAGTCCTTGGCAAGCAGAAAGAATTATACACCGGGACACTCATGCGCCATGAAGGTGTGATTCCACGCACGCATATTCTCAACTCAATGAAGGTGGAACATGCCTGGGATTCTGTACAGCGGTATTGGTACCCGGTGGTGAGCGAATGTGGGGCAACCAGCATTGATGGTATCTATCTGGCGGGTGACGCGGGCTATGTGCATGGCGGAGATGCAAGCATACTAAAAGGTAGGTTGTCAGGGATTGATGCTGCCAGAAGCCTTGGCGTGATTTCAGATAGCGAAGCACGATTTCGCAGTGCTGAACCGTTAGCAGTACTTCGCCGTATGCGCATTGCCCGCGGATTTTTACGGTATGTGTTCGCTCCGAATCCTGGAATATTCGATGTGAGCGATGACACAATGGTTTGCCGCTGTGAATGTGTAACGGCTGGTGATATCCGTCGTGCGGTTCGAGAAGGGCATACTGATGTTAATGAAGTAAAGCTGTATACCCGTTGCGGCATGGGGCAATGTCAGGGGCGAATGTGTGGCCCTGCACTTGCCGAAATTACAGCAGCTGAAGTCTCAAGGTCGCCGAAAAAAGTGGGAACACTCAAAATTCAGCAGCCATTTCGGCCTGTAGCACTACGTAGTTATTGTGACGTTAATTCACTCAAATAATTTTTCGGTTAACCTTACGCATTACCTGACCCAAACGGATGTGTGAAATAATTAGCGGGGGGCAACAATGAACAGAAGAAAAGTGGACGTGGTGTTATCGGCGGTACTTATAATCACCTCGCTCATTATCCTGACAAAAGACAATCTGGTCGAAGGTGGTATGGAGTCAGAGCTGGGCTCTATGTTTA
>JBFFND010000258.1:0-4123 GCA_041563375.1 Gammaproteobacteria bacterium
GAAGACAAGTAGGACAGTATGCTGCATCGTCTGCAAAGCGAATTTCCTGACGCTCAGACCGTGCATCGGCTGGATATGGATACCTCCGGCATTCTACTGTTCGCACGACATGCCGATGCACAACGGGCAATGAGCCGGCTGTTTGAACAGCGGCGTATTCACAAGGCCTATCTGGCCAGGGTATGGGGGGTGCCGAAAGAAACCAGTGGCCGCATCAATTTACCCCTTATCGCCGACTGGCCAAATCGGCCCCGGCAGAAAATTGATTTTACCCTGGGAAAACCCGCACTCACCCATTATCAGCTGCTAACAGCTAATGGACACTACAGCCTGATACAACTTTATCCTGTCACCGGTCGAAGCCATCAGTTACGGCTGCATATGTCGGCACTGGGGCACCCGATCCTCGGTGACCCATTGTATGGTACAGCCATGTCCCGGTGTGCCAGCCCGCGCCTGTTATTACACGCAGAACAACTGAGGTTTGAACATCCGTTCACGGGTAAGCCCGTTAATCTGCAGTGCCAGGCCGAGTTTGCGCTGGATAAGCTTTCTGCTGCCCGCTCGGCTGAAGTGAAAGAAAATAGCATATGACGCAGCCTGCAATAGCTCAGCAGACCAGCCATGGCGATTCGGTTCTGTATTATATTCATGACCCGATGTGCAGCTGGTGCTGGGGCTTTAAGCCGGTGCTCAGGCAACTCACACAGCAGTTGCCTGCAGATATTCGACTGGAATATATTCTGGGTGGACTTGCCGCAGACAACGACCAGCCCATGCGGCCTGAGATGCAGCAACAGATTGCCGCCACCTGGAAGCATATCCAGCAGGTGATTCCCGGCACTGAATTCAATTTTGAATTCTGGTCGAAATGTCAGCCCCGACGTTCGACTTATATTGCCTGTCGCGCAGTGATTGTTGCGCAGCAGCTGCAACCAGGCCGGGGCCTGGCCATGCTGGATGCGATACAGAACGCCTACTACCTGCAGGCAAAAAATCCGTCGGATACCGCCACCCTGGTCACCCTGGCGGAACAGCTGGGGCTTGATATCGCCCAGTTTGAACAACAGCTTAATGCCGAGCAGACGCAAAAAATATTACAGCAGCAAATCGACTTCGCCAGACGTATCGGTGCTGACAGTTTTCCATCACTGTATCTGCTGTACAGGCAAGATTACCATGGGATAGTGCTGGACTATAACCATGCAGATGTGATCCTTGAGCATATCAACAGTGTGCGTGCCACGGGATAAAATAGAGCCATGAGCGTACAGGATCAATGGGACACAGCCATATTGAGCCAGTCACCGATTATTTCGCAACTGGCAAAGCAGACCCGGCACTTTCTCGATTTCCGGCAATGGCCGCAGCTGGACGATTACCGGGCCCTGTTTAGAAAGACGGGGTTGGCTGTCCAGCCGGTCGCCCAGTCAGCCGAAATCACCCGCTTTGAAGAGCAGTATGAGCCCCGCGTATTTTTACAGAATGAGCTGCAGACACGCACTGAAAACTGGCATGACTTTTTTAATGCCATGATCTGGCTAAAATTCCCACGCAGCAAACAGGCACTGAATCGGCGACATTATGAAGCGGCCCGAAAGCGTAAAGCTGGCTCGAATCGCTCAACACTGGAAAACCGCCTCACCCAGTTTGACGAATGTGGTGCCGTGATTATCGCGTCCAGTGAACAACCATTGCAACTGATCAGAAATCACCAGTGGCAAACGCTGTTTGTGGAGCAGGCGTCACTGTTTGAGGAAGATATTCGCTGTATCGTGTTCGGACATGCCATATTTGAGAAGGCCATGACACCCTATATCGGCATGACCTGTCATTGCCTGATGCTGGCTGAGCCGGATCTACTGGCGGAATTGAAGCAGGGCAATCACGAAGCCCTGGATCGCAAAATCACAGACTACTGGCTTAAGCAGCCTGAAACCCGGACAGATCGGCTACAGCCACTACCGCTGCTCGGCATACCCGGCTACTGGCCACACCAGGACAGTGACTTCTATGCCAATGAAAAATATTTTAGAAAGTGAAATATATCAATAGCTTAACATTATTTATTAATGTTGTTTATTATATAAAATCAGCGTAAGAATGACGGGCCGACACACGGTAGCAGTCTTGCGCCAGGCGTCTTTGCCAACTAGAATCAGTAACAGCTTAACAACCACCTTCTTGAACCAGCTCACATTAATCACCCTAACGAATGATTACTATGTGCTCACAGGGTTGTTTGCTTTTTAAATATCAATCCATCAAATGTTAAAAGCACAGCAGAAACTCTCTGTAACTAGAAAAAGTGCGCTAACAACATACGGTCAATCGGCCTATGGTGGATATTCCCCCATACACTGATGTACAGATTAAAGCGCGCCTCATTCAACTAGCAGGTCTTGTATATGAGCGCTGATCACAATGCATTTGATACAACGGTAAAACTTACCGTCGAGCATATCAAGGACAAGGAATACCTTTCAAAAGTCATCAACAGCTATGTCAGGGAGAGCAAATCTGACAATGCCGCATTGCGTGCATCATCCTCTGGCAGAAACTTTTTTAACCGCGATGATGTGCTTAAGGCGCTGACCAATATCCAGCAAAGCTACAAATCGAGATATGTACCCGGCCAGCAAGTTAATATCAATACCGAAGCCTTTAAGTCTGCTCTGCTAAACAGCATCGCCAAATTAAACAAGGTCAACACACCCAAGTCGATCAACCAGATCGATGGCCGCACCATTGATTTTGTCGAGATGATTTTTGGCGCCTTTCTGCGTGATCAGAACATTTCCGATGCAGTTAAAAGCCTGCTATTGAAATTACAGATCCCGGTAATTAAAACCTCACTGATTGATCACAATTTTTTCTATGACAATAACCACCCCGCACGCTCCCTGCTGGATACCATTGCTCGTCTGGGAATTGGCATCGAAAACGAAGATAATACGGTTTACCAGACTATCAGCCTGGTAATAGACCAGCTACTGCGCAGCTTTGACAAGAACACCGTTAGCTTCAGAACCGCTGCCACTTCGCTGCAACGACTAACCACCATTGAGCAGAAGAAACTTAAACAAAACGAAGATGTAACACAAAAACAGATTATACAGGAACATGCACGCCAGCTTATTCTATCCGAGCTGCAATACCACACTATGAACATTAAGCTGCCAAAACCAGTGCAGCCTTTATTACTGAATAACTGGTCATCCTATATGTTCTATTGTTACCTGCGTTTCGGTAAAACCAGCTATGAATGGCAGGAATCTATCGACATTCTGAAGATTGTCAGCAAGTCACTGGCACCGTTAAAGAGCTTCAACGAGTGGAAATCCCTGAAAGGCAGTTACAAGGATATTATCCACACGCTGCAGGAAAAACTGGACACAACTAAACAGAATAAAGAAAAAGCCTTTATGGCCATTGCCAATTTGAAACGGCATTATGAAAACACAATTAATGCCTCCGAGTTCTATGCAGAAAAGATCGGCAATGAGGCTATCTCAATAAAGGATTCTGTTTTTGCAGACATGAGCCAGGATGAAATGAGCCCCCTGGAGAAACTGGCCAGAAGCTCGGAAGAAGTAATGGCAGAATTACCGGGCTACGTAAAACCGGGTGTCTGGTTTAAAATTTATACCACGGAAAATCAACCACCGCGCCGACTTAAATTATCTATTATCACTTCGGAAAATGCACGAATGATTTTTGTCGACCGTAAGGGCGTTAAAGGAATAGAGAAAGATGTAAACCAGTTCTGCGTGGAATTGTTGACCGGAAAATCCACGATGCTGGAAGATCACTCGGTATTTGACCAGGCACTGTTTCAGGTCATTTCACAGATTGCCAGCAACAAATAAAACATCTAAATTAAATGGCAAACGACAACTGACAACAATTATAAATGGACAAGCATCAGTCTTTTAATAGCACCGAAAGGTGCTATTTTTTTATACACAGGATGTGTGGTATTCCGCGTGAGGCAGGACGCCGGTAGCGGTTATGTACGGGATGCACGGTATTCCGCGGGAGGCAGAATATAGGTAACGATAATTATCTAAAGAGAAAACGCTAACAACGCAAATGAACGCGAATAAACGCAAATCTTTAAGCA
>JBFFND010000259.1:0-4113 GCA_041563375.1 Gammaproteobacteria bacterium
AGATGGATAAGCCTTTCCGCATGCTTTCCACCGAGGAAAGCAAGTATCATACAGCCCAGTCCGGGCTGGTGTCAGCCGCCCATGCAGCACCTAACCACAAAGATATCTACAGTGCGGCGCGAACAGAATACCGTTTGCAGGAAGGCACCGATACACTGCAGGTTGAGCTGAACTGGTACAAAGAGGGTGTCAACGTGCGCAAGATCTACACCTTCAAGCGTGACAGTTATGTGATTGATGTAGAACACATTGTTGAAGCGGATAACTGGGCCGGTTCTGAATACCGTCAGCTGGTACGTTCGCAGCAGAGTCGTGATTCAATGATGATTCCGACCTATGTCGGCGGCGTGGTTTATAACGACGAAATCAAATATGAAAAACTGGATTTTGATGACATCAGCCAGGAAAGTTTTAAGTCGGATATGACCGGTGGCTGGATTGCCATGATCGAGCACTATTTTCTCTCAGCCTGGGTGCCGGATCAGCAGCAGAGTAACTTTACCTATGCTTCTCACCCAACCAGCAATCGCTACATCCTGGGGATGCGGTCACCGGCGATGACCGCCAGCAGTGATCAGCCTGCGCAGTTTAAAAGCCAGCTTATAGTTGGTCCGAAACTTCAGGATCGCCTGAAAGAGATCGCGCCGGGTCTTGAGCTGACGGTTGATTACGGCATACTGACGATTCTCTCCAAGCCACTCTTCTGGTTACTGAAATTCTTCCATAACCTGTTTGATAACTGGGGTTGGGCGATTATTTTCCTCACCATTACGGTCAAAGCCGTGTTTTATAAACTGTCGGAAGTCGGTTATAAATCGATGGCCAAGATGCGCAAGATTACGCCGCGTCTGCAAACCCTGAAAGAACGCTATGGTGATGACCGCCAGCGTATGTCCGCAGAAATGATGAAAATGTACAAGGAAGAAAAGATCAATCCGCTGGGCGGCTGTTTACCTATACTGATCCAGATTCCGGTATTTATTGCACTCTACTGGGTACTGCTGGAATCGGTGGAAATGCGTAATGCACCATTTGCATTGTGGATACAGAACCTGTCGGAGCAGGATCCCTACTTTATTCTGCCGGTATTGATGGGTGCCACCATGTACATCCAGCAGAAACTGAACCCGGCACCGGTTGATCCGGTACAGCAGAAAATCTTCCAGTTTATGCCGCTGGTGTTTACCGTGTTCTTCCTGTTCTTCCCCGCGGGTCTGGTGCTTTACTGGGTGGTTAACAATACCCTGTCGATTGCACAGCAATGGGTTATCACCAAGCGTATTGAAGCAGGTAAATAAACCGCTTCGATAAGGCCAGGCTGGTAACGCGGCTATCCCGAAATGAACGAATATCAAACCGACACCATTGCCGCCGTTGCCACCGCCCCCGGGCGGGGCGGGGTTGGCATAGTGCGTGTCTCCGGCCCGCACAGCCGACAGATAGCTGAACAGATTCTGCAACAGCCACCGCGGGTGCGCCGTGCCGATTACCTGCCCTTTGTGGATAAGGATCAACAGGTCATCGACAGCGGCATTGCGCTGTTTTTCCAGAAACCCAATTCCTTTACCGGTGAAGATGTCCTCGAACTGCAGGCCCATGGCGGCCCGGTAGTACTGGACATGCTATTGCAGCGGGTGCTGGAATTAGGTGCACGTCCCGCCAGGGCCGGTGAGTTCAGCGAGCAGGCATTTCTTAATGACAAAATGGACCTGGCGCAGGCCGAAGCGGTCGCCGACCTGATTGAAGCTGAATCCGCTGAAGCGGCAAGAGCCGCGGTGCGATCCATGCAGGGTGAGTTTTCACAGAACATTCATGCGCTGGTGGAACAGTTAATTGAATTGCGCCTGTATGTGGAAGCCTCTCTGGATTTTCCCGAAGAAGAAATTGATTTTCTCAGTGATGGCAAGGTTGAGGCGAAACTGGCCGGTATCGAACAGGCGTTGCAAAGTGTATTCAGTTCAGCGCAGCAGGGTTGCCTGTTGCGCGAAGGCATGACCCTGGTCATCGCCGGCCGACCCAATGCCGGAAAGTCCAGCCTGCTGAATAAACTGGCGGGGCGGGATTCAGCCATTGTCACCGATATCCCGGGCACCACCCGTGATGTATTACGGGAACACATCCAGATCGATGGACTGCCATTGCATGTGATTGATACCGCCGGCTTACGCGACAGTGAAGACCCGGTTGAACAGGAAGGGATTCGCCGCGCCTGGCAGGCGATAGAACAGGCGAATCGCATTGTATTGCTGATCGATGATAATAACCGCCAGCAGGATCACCTGGAAATAGAAGCGCAATTACCCGGACACATCGGCGTGACCCGGGTGTTTAATAAAATTGATCTGTCGGGGCGTGGCGCGGAAATAATTGAAACAGAAAAAGAAACCGATATTGCACTCAGTGCAAAAACCGGTGAGGGCATGGAATTACTCACTCAACACCTGAAACAGTGCATGGGTTATGAGCAACGCAATGAAGGCAGTTTTATGGCCCGGCGCCGGCACATCGAAGCACTGCAACAGGCGGAACAGCATCTACAGGCCGCGCGGTATAACCTGATGGAATTACATGCCGGTGAACTGATGGCAGAAGAACTGCGCATGGCGCAACAACACCTCAATGAAATCACCGGCGAGTTTACCTCCGATGATTTACTGGGACGGATTTTTTCCAGTTTCTGTATTGGTAAATAGCTGACTCAGCGAATCAGTCAATCCGGTAGTTGTCGCGGATAAATGCCATTACCTCGCCCCGATCACCCCTGAACACCACCCGTTGCTCTTTCTTGCTCAGCTGGAAGTCGTACATCGGGTCGTAGTAATCCACCAGCAGGCGTTCAATCCATTGCCGGTGCAATGAAGGATCGTTACGTTGCTGATGTTGCATCAATGCATCGTGCAGCAGTTTTTTAAAAGTTGCATAGCGTACGCCACCCAGTCGGCGCTGGATTTTATCAAAGCAGGTATTGAGCTGTTCTGCCCAGATATCAAAACCCTGTTGCTCGCCGTAGTGTTGCTGGTGCTCAGCCAGTGCATCATTGATATATTCTGCAAAGGTAATCTCCACCCGCTCATCTATGCTGGCCTGCAATAGCACCAGCGGTGCCAGTTTCATGCGTTCAAACAGCATTTCCGGGATACGCCGGGAACCGATATTGGCGGCCTCGTCTTCCAGTAGCAGATGCGAATGCTGTTGTTGACGGTGTTTGAGAAACTCGATGGATAACTGGTTTTCAATATCAATCTGCGATGGCTGCGGTGTAACATGTTTACCAAACACCGAGCCACGATGATGAAACAGGCCCTCGAGATCAATACAACGATTCAGCTGATCCAGTAACAGGGTTTTGCCGATACCGGTGCGTCCACCCAGCATAATGGGTTGAATGATTTCACAACTGGTTTCCAGCTGATCCAGCAGAAAACGACGCATTGCCTTGTAACCGCCTTTCACCCGCGGAAATATTTTACCGGTGCGTTCGTAAATCCACTGCTGGGAAATTTTCGAGCGCATGCCACCACGGAAGCAGTACAGAATGCCTTCGGGGTGCTGGCTAAAAAATTGCTGCCAGTGATCAACCCGCAGGTCTTTTATCTCGCCCTGTACCAGCTGATGCCCCAGCGCAATCGCTTCATCCTGGCCCAGGTCTTTATAGCGCACACCAATCTGTTCACGTTCCTGGTTGTTAATCAGCGGAAAATTTTCCGCCATGGGAAAGGCGCCCTGTTCAAATTCGACCGGTGCGCGTACATCCAGTAACGGGGTGTCATTCAAAAACAGCGACAGGTAGTCATCGGTTTGCGGCAAATCTATAGACATTATTTAATACGGATCAAGGGTTGTGAATTATCCAGCGCTGTTAACTCACCCAGTGGTGACAAGTTAAGTGACAGTTCCCCGGCGAACTGGATAAATTCAGACTCATGGGCCGCATCTACAGCAACCAGCAGACCACCGGAAGTTTGCGGGTCACATAAGATCTGTTTTTGCTGTTCACTCATTTCAGCCAGCTTATGACCATAGCTGTCGAAATTGCGTTGTGCGCCACCGGGCGAGCAACCCAGTGACAAATAGTGTTCAATTTCCGGCAGTTTAGGCACCGCGGCAAAATCA
>JBFFND010000260.1:0-4111 GCA_041563375.1 Gammaproteobacteria bacterium
GGACGCTGGGCATAAGCACGCCGAATTAAACTAGGGTGGCATTGAACGCGACGGATGATTCATCTGGCGAACAGTCGCCGCTTATAACAGAAAAATAACGAGCAACACGATATGAGTGAAGAACAGACACATTTCGGTTTCCAGCAGGTGCCGGTTAATGAAAAGGCAAAACGCGTCGCGGATGTGTTTCACTCGGTTGCAGATAACTATGACATTATGAACGATGTGATGTCGCTGGGCATTCACCGTTTATGGAAGCGCTTTACCCTGAGCCAGACCGGCCTCAAGGCCGGGCAGAAAGTGCTGGATCTGGCCGGTGGTACCGGCGACCTGGCGATGAAAATGTCACGCATGGTCGGTCCATCCGGTGAAGTGGTGCTGTCGGATATCAATGGCTCAATGCTGCGTCGCGGTCGTGAGCGACTGCTGGATCATGGTATTGCCGGTAATCTCAGCTATGTACAGGCAAATGCAGAATGCCTGCCGTTTGCCGATAACAGTTTCGATTGCATCACCATTGCCTTTGGCCTGCGTAATGTCACCGACAAGGACAGGGCCCTGCGTTCCATGTATCGCGTGCTGAAACCGGGCGGGCGTCTGCTGGTGCTGGAATTTTCCAAGCCGGTGGCACCGGGACTGGCGCCGGTCTACGATGTCTATTCATTCAAACTGCTGCCATTGATGGGCAAACTGATCGCCCGCGATGCGGAAAGTTACCAGTATCTGGCAGAGTCGATTCGTATGCACCCGGATCAGCAGACCCTGCAGGGTATGATGGACCAGGCGGGCTACAGCAATACCCGCTACCATAATCTCAGTGGTGGCATTGTGGCATTGCACAAGGGCTTTAAGGTTTAGGCCGGGTTAGTCAGGTGCCCGGAATGGATGTTGCGCAACTGCTGAGTGCCACGATTGAAAATGCACTGAATCGTTATATCCGCCTTGACCCGGATGGCCCGGCCACCTTTGCCTCGCTGGAAGGCCGCGTAATAGTGGTTGAATTGAGCGGCCTTGATCTCAACCTGGCGATATTCCCCTCCGCTGATGAATTTATGCTGCTGACCGATTTCGACGGTGAGGCTGATGCACGGCTGCGTGGTACGCCACTGGCCTTTGCCAAACTGGCACTGGCGCAGGACAAGCGGGATCAGCTGTTCAGTGGTGAAATCGAGGTGAGCGGGGACACGCGGCTGGCGAATAAATTCAGCCAGTTGTTCTCGCAACTGAATATCGACTGGGAAGAGCTTGCGGCAAACAGCGTGGGCGACATTGCCGCACATAAAATGGCCAATGGCCTGCGCAGTTTGCAGCAGTGGCTGGTGCGTGCGGGTCACTCGGTGAGTCTGGACAGTGGTGAATATCTACAGGAAGAAGCCCGGCTCAGTCCCGCCAATGCCGAGCTCAGATCCTTTATCCAGCAGGTGGACGAGCTCAGGGAAGGTACAGATCGTCTGGCGGTGAGGCTGGAACTGTTGCACAATCAGCTTTCACAAAAACAGTCGTCCAAGAACACGACTCAGAACCCTGCAGAATAATAAACCAGACCTATGTTTAATCCGGTACAGATTTTCAGACTACTCTATATCAATTATGTACTGGCCCGGCATGGTCTGGATGACATCATTTTCGCGATTCATCTGTTTCGCCCATTTCGTTTTGTCGTGTATCTCCTGCCATGGAACTGGTTTGTCAGAAAACGCGCACCCAGGGGGCAGCGCTTGCGTGAGGCATTGCAGGATCTGGGGCCGATCTTTATCAAGTTTGGTCAGATGCTGTCGACCCGCAAGGACCTGCTGCCGGAAGATATCGCTGAAGAGCTGGTGGCACTGCAGGACAAGGTTCCACCGTTTGACAGTGTTAAGGCGCAGCAGATTATTGAGCAGGCGTATGGCTGCAAGGTTGAGGATATCTTCGATGAATTCGACCCGGTGCCGCTGGCCTCGGCCTCGATTGCCCAGGTGCACAGCGCACGCCTGAAGGATGGCACAGAGATCGTGGTCAAAGTGCTGCGGCCGGATGTGATGCCGGTGATCAAACGCGATACCTCACTGTTGCGCATTATTGCCACACTGGCGGAGCGCTATTCCCGCGAAGCGCGGCGCCTGCGCGCAACCGAGATTGTTGCCGATTACGAAAAAACCATTCTGGATGAGCTGGACCTGATGCGCGAAGCTGCAAATGCCAGCCAGCTGCGGCGTAACTTTGAACACAGTGACCAGTTATATATACCGGAAATTTACTGGGACTACACCCGCCGCAATGTGATGGTGATGGAGCGCATTCACGGCGTATCCATGGCACATATCGAAAACATGAAGCAGACGGGGGTTAATATGCAGCGCCTGTCAGAGCTGGGTGTGGAAATATTTTTTACCCAGGTGTTCAAGCATAATTTTTTCCATGCGGATATGCATCCGGGTAACCTGTTTGTGGATACCAGTGACCCACAACAACCGAAATACATCGCGGTGGACTTTGGTATCGTCGGCACTTTGAGTTCCGGCGACCAGCGTTACCTGGCGGAAAACTTTCTGGCCTTTTTCAAGCGAGATTATAACCGGGTGGCACAATTGCATGTGGATTCTGGCTGGGTGCCAGCTGACACACGGGTGGATGAATTTGAATCGGCCATACGCAGCGTGTGTGAACCCATATTCGAACGGCCTTTAAAGGATATTTCATTTGGCCAGTTGTTACTGAGACTGTTCCAGACGGCACGGCGTTTTGATATGGAAGTGCAGCCACAACTGGTGCTGTTGCAAAAAACGCTGCTGAATATCGAGGGCCTGGGGCGGCAGATTTATCCGGATCTCGATTTATGGAAAACGGCCAAGCCGTTTCTGGAAAAATGGATGAATGAGCAGGTGGGTAGTCGCGCGTTGATCAGGGGCTTTAAAAAGAACCTGCCCTATATCGCGGAAAAAATGCCTGCCTTGCCGGAGCTGATATTTGATGCGCTGAAAAAAGTGGCGGAAGGCGAAGCTGAGCAACGCCAGGCACAGCAAATGGATGAGCTGAAGCAGCGAATTAAACGCAATCAGCAGCGTCTTAGTTATACGCTGATTGGACTGACTGGTGTGGTCAGTGCGGTCATTATACTGGGCCAGCCAGCAGATCAGCACACACTCTTGCTGAGTGTGCCTTTACTTAGCTGGCTAGGTGTTATCACAGGTGCAGTGTTTGTCTGGTTGGGTCTCAAAAAGTAACGCCGGGGCAGGCGGCCGTTGCTGTCACGTTCGAAAAGCTGGCAGACTATCTGCCGGCTGGAAGCATTACGCATATGCTTTTATTCTCCGTTCTGTTTTTCTATTGCTTAGTGTGGCACCTCATACTGCTTCGGCGATTGACCCTCAGCAACAATGGAAAACCTCCTCCACGGAGCATTTTTATATCCACTATGTTGAAGGTCATGAGGGGCTTGCCCTGAAAGCTGCCAGGGCTGCTGAACGTGCGCACCGGCTGTTACATAATAAACTGCAATGGCAGCCCGGTGACAAGACCCATGTAGTACTGAGTGATGAAGTGGATCTTGCCAATGGGCGCGCCACACCATTGTATTTTAACCATACGGTAATCTATGTGTTTCCGCCGAATGCGGCACAGGGTCTGGAGGACTTTGATAGCTGGCTGGAAACATTATTATTGCATGAGTATGTACATATTCTGCACCTGGACATGGCAAAAGGCCTGCCGAATTTCCTACAGCATATTTTTGGGCGGCAGTTTCTGTTATTTCCCAATCTGTACCAGCCATTATGGTTTATTGAAGGCCTGGCCACCTGGTATGAAACCGATATGCAAAGTGGTATTGGTCGTGGCCAGAGCTCGCTCTATCAAATGATGATGCAGGCCGAACTTGAGTCTGGCCTGAAGCCACTGGCACAGGTAAATCTACCGATTAAAAGCTGGCCGATGGGGGCATCGAATTACCTGTACGGTGTGTATTTTTTTCTGTTTCTGGAAGACGTGTATGGTCTGGGCAGGATAGATGAGCTGCTCGATCGTTACAGTGATAATGTAATTCCGTTCAGGGTTAACACGACAGCAAAAAGCACAACCGGAAAAGACGTTTATGAGTTATGGGATGAGTTTAATAGCTGGCTAGAACGAC
>JBFFND010000261.1:0-4089 GCA_041563375.1 Gammaproteobacteria bacterium
CTTTATCCGCTGGATGATATCACCCATGCGCCAGCTGAAGGTGATTACGTCAATGCCTATCTGTTTTCCAGGTACAGCATGCAACATACCCTGAATGAACTGCATTACCGACAACAACAGGAAATTATCCAGATTACGCTGATTCACTTCGGTATTCTGCTGGCGGGTTTTCTGTTGCTGTATTTCAGTATGCGCCATCGCATCAAGTCGATTATCAGGGGGATTCATTCGTTTTCCAGCGGTAATTATGACGCGCGTATACAGCTGCCTGGTGCAGATGAGTTCAGTAAAATTTCTTCTGGTTTTGACACCATGGCGGCGCGCTTACAGAACCAGAATCGTAACCTGACCGACCTGACTGAACAGTTACGAGACCAACACCGTGAACTGGCACAGCAGGAGGAGGATCTGCGGGTCACCCTCGACAGTATCGGCGATGCGGTGATCGCCACGGATGCCAGTGGGCTGGTGACTCGCATGAATCCTGTGGCACAGACCATTACTGGCTGGCAGTTGCATGAGGCAAAGGGAAAACCGATTACCGATATTTTTAAAATTATCGATGCGGAAACACAACAGACTATTGAGAACCCGATTGACAAGGTAATTAAAACCGGTAAGACAGTATTTCTGAGCAATAACACCACGCTGATTTCCCGTGATGGCAGCCATTACCATATTTCGGATTCTGCCGCGCCGATCCGTAATCAGGAGAATGAAATTCTGGGTATGGTGCTGATATTCAATGACGTCACCGAAAAATACCGCTTACGCCAGAGTGCAGCACAGAGTGAGCGACTGCTGCGCTCAATTATGGACAATTCACCGGCGGTTATTTATGTAAAAGATCGGCAGGGTCAATTCAGCTATGTTAACCAGCAGTTTCTGCGCTCATTTAATATGACACCTGAAGATATCATTGGCAGGAACCTGCATGATGTGTTTGCACAGGAGGTTGCGGATACGGCGCGTAAGAATGACCTGGCCGTTTTTACAAGTGGTAGTGTGCTGGAGGTAGAAGAAACCGCACAGCAGGATGATGGCATGCATACCTACGCCAGTACCAGGTTCCCGCTGACAGATGAAGCAGGCAATATCTATGCGGTTTGTGGTATTTCAATTGATATTACTGATCGCAAGCAACATGAAGAAACCCTGCGTCGCACACAGAAAATGGATGCCCTGGGTAAACTTACCGGCGGCATTGCCCATGACTTTAATAATATGCTGGGGGTTATTCTTGGTTACAGTGAACTGATTCAGGACTCGTTGGCGAAGGATGACAGGTTACAGAAATACATCAATGAAATTCACCATGCGGGAGAAAGAGGCGCCAGCCTGACGCGAAAACTGCTGTCATTCTCACGACCACAACAGAGTGAAAACGAACAGCTTAATATCAATGAGCTATTACTTGACCGTCAGGATATGCTGGAAAAAGTACTGACCGTGCGTATCCATTTGCAATACCGGTTACAGGAGGATCTCTGGCCGGTGTGGATTAATGCAGGTGACCTTGAAGACGCAATCGTTAATATTAGTATCAATGCCATGCATGCCATGGAAAATAAGGGTGAGCTGATCATTGCAACAGAGAATGTTTCTGTGGCCCGGGGTAGCCGGGAGTTTGCCCAGGCAGCTCCGGGTGAATACGTGATGATCAGTTTCACCGATACCGGTACCGGCATGAGTAAGGAGGTACAGGAAAAAATATTTGATCCGTTTTTTACCTCCAAGGGAAATCTCGGTGCGGGTCTTGGCCTGAGTCAGGTGTATGGCCTGGTGCAAACCAATGGTGGTTTTATAACGGTTGACTCAACACCAGGTGAAGGGTCCTGTATTGCATTGTACCTGCCGCGGCGAAGCGTTGATGCTGTTGATGTGGTCTCGTCGGAGCAGGGAAATATAGCTCAATGCCGGGGAAGCGCAAGCATACTGGTCGTTGATGATGAGCCAGCATTACGAGAAATGACAGCAGCAATTCTGATGCAAAGTGGCTATCAGGTACATACCGCAGCCAATGGTCGGGATGCACTTGAACTACTTAAAACACAGTCGGTGGATATTCTGTTCAGCGACATTATTATGCCGGAAATGGATGGCAACGAACTGGCTCGGCAGGTGCAGCAGCAATTCCCGCAGATTAAAATCCAGCTGGTCAGTGGCTATAGCGATACCATCAATGCAGAGCATGAGCAGGATGGGTTGTATGAAAAAATATTACATAAGCCATTCAATTCGGACGATGTGCTGAGGTGCATTCAGGAGCTGATGGAGTCGTCTGCCCGTTAAAAAGCCAGGCGTAACTTAACTGACTCTTGTGTAAGTGTGGCAGGCAGGTCGATCCGGTACATAGCAGCAGTCAGGATATTTCACTATGCGGGTGATTTCACCGTCCGATTCTGCAATGCTAATATAATCGACTAGAATTGTCCTTAAAATCAATAGCTTGAATCGATTTGTCTCTACCGGTCAGGAGAGTCTGGAAATTCTGAGAGATGGTGCTGAGAAGAGGGCTTGAACCTCAGGAAATAATCAGATATTTGTAATATAAACAATAATTTATTCCATGGTTTGTCTTTCAAGTGGTATATAAGTGCTATTTGAGGTCGGTTGTACATCGCCTAATTCGTCCAGAGAACAACGGGTGATATGCAGTCTGCCTAACAAGAACAGAATTCAATGCTCTTGTGGATGAACTTACAGAATAGGTAAGATTAGATAGGATGTATTGGCTCAGATATGATCCAACCGGCCAACTAATAGGTTACGATATCCTGTTAACTGATAATGCAAACTAGGAAAAAGTAAATTCTAGTATTGCTGTTCGAAATCCTGTAATTATCGACAGCTGAGGTATGGCTGAGTCTGTATCAATCACATAGAAGTCAATTGTATTAGGCAATAACCTTCCGGTGATGGATAATATCAGAAGCTCAAAGGTTAGATTTGTTTAATAGCCCATTTTCAATGAGCTTTTTTTGCACTTAACTTGTAAACTGTTAGACAAGCCAAATAAACATGGCTGTCTAACTCTAATCACAATAAACGATATTCAAAAACGGGCCTTATATTTGTTGGCAGCTAGAAAAGGGCATTATATTAAACACCTACCAACCATTCATTCTATTCAGTATTTGCGCGCATTGGCTGCATTGATGGTAATTTTTCACCATTCCAGTGCTCAAATTGACATATATAGAGGCACATTGAAGCAAGTTAATATTGGCGCAGCTGGCGTTGATGTTTTCTTTGTTATCAGTGGTTTTGTCATCTGGTTTACGACCTATAATAGGAAGTCAAGCCCGGCCAAATTTATGCTGAAACGCATCATACGAGTAGTCCCGTTGTATTGGTTTGTGACCTTGGTTATAGTGGTCGCCGGTACAGCAATCCCCACGCTATTCAAAGCAACTCGCTTTGAATGGCCGCAGATAATCGAATCTTTACTGTTTATTCCGCACTACAGTCTTGGGTTCCCAGAAAAGATTTGGCCTATTCTAGTACCGGGCTGGACTCTAAATTATGAAATGTTTTTTTATCTATGCTTCGGTTTACTGCTGCTCGTGCCACGTTATCGACCACAAATTCTATTAATTGTATTTTCATGCCTAGTTTTAGTTGGCATGCTGGTCGATTCGCAAAACGCACTATTCAGAACATACACCAATGATTTGCTGCTAGAGTTTGTGGCTGGCATCTTTATCGCTCAAGCATTTCTAAAAGGTAACCTGTCTACTAAATCTGCTGTACTGCCGATAACGTTCTGTATGCTCGGTTTGGGCTCTTTAATAGTCGCCGCTAATGTTGATCTAAGTAATTCAATCAGGGCTATTTATTGGGGCATACCAGCAACCCTGATTGTGCTTGGTGCAGTAATGCTAGAAAGTACTGGCAAGTTACCAAAGTTTCGTACCCTGCACTTACTGGGAGATGCGTCATACTCCATATATCTAGCTCATATATATAGCCTTGGAATATTGGGTATCATTTGGTCAAAGCTAATTACACCTGAGCCCACACTCGTTCAAATAACTTCATTTGTACTCACAGGCTTAGTTGTTAGTTCAATTTGCGGTATCGTTCTAC
>JBFFND010000262.1:0-4083 GCA_041563375.1 Gammaproteobacteria bacterium
AATTCGATGGTCTGTTTCTCCGCCATCGCCTCGTTCAGCTTGCTGTCTTTCACCCGTTGCGTCAGCCCCGACTTGCCATGCTGATTGGTGCACCATTCATCCATGTCATTGAGTATTTCATCACTCTGGTGAATCGCCAGCATCGGCCCTTCTGCCAGGATATTCAGCTGCTTGTCGGTGACAATGGTGGCTATTTCAATAATCACATCACGGTGCGGCTCCAGACCGGTCATTTCCAGATCAATCCAGATTAAATTTTCTTTATCCACCTGCGACATTCTCTTCTCCGCTTTATTGTCAGGGTTATTGCGAGTTTACAAAAAAATACACAGGAATCTCTGAAAAACTCAGAGATTCCGCGGCACATGGAGGTGCCGCCATTTTCAATAACTGTTAAGTTATTGAAAATGAAAAACAAATCAAAATCGCATTTTGATTTGTTTTTGCTCTGATTATTGTTCGTCTCATCCATGAGACTCACCCCTTCAGGGCTAATGCGATCATTCGTTCCAGACGAATGATTCATGGATGAATTATTCAGAGCATCCACAGTAGAACATTTTAATCAGAAAAGCGATAATCAATGGCATAGTCAATTGATATGAGGTTTTCATGCACAGTTTTGCACTTTTATTCCTGCTGTTTCTGGCGCTTTCCATCGGCATCAAACTGTGGCTGGCGCAACGCCACCTGGCGCATATTCGCGCGCACCGCGATGCGGTACCCGCTGCCTTCAGCGAAAAAATTTCGCTAGAGGAACATCAGAAAGCTGCAGACTATACCTCTGCCAAAGTGCATTTCGGTCGCTGGCCACTGCTGTATGATGCGCTGATTCTACTGATCTGGACCTTTGGCGGCGGCCTCGAACTGCTCGACCAGGCCGCACGCAGCTATCAGCTCGACCCCATCGTCACCGGCATCCTGGTGATCTTCAGCATGATGTTTATTTCCGCGCTGCTGGACCTGCCCTTCTCGCTCTACAGCACCTTTGTGATCGAAGAAAGATTCGGTTTCAACCGCACCACCTTAAAGACCTTTTTCGCTGACATGCTGAAAGGCGCCCTGCTGGGTGTAGTGCTGGGTCTGCCACTGATCTGGGTGGTGCTGTGGCTGATGCAGCAAACCGGCGATCTGTGGTGGATCTACACCTGGGCGGTGTGGACCGGCTTCAGCCTGTTTATTGCCTGGGCCTACCCCACCTGGATCGCGCCGCTGTTTAACAAGTTTTCGCCGATGGAAGAAGGCCCGACCCTGAGCCGCATTAAAGACCTGTTACAGCGTTGCGGCTTTAACAGTGACGGCGTGTTTGTGATTGACGGTTCACGTCGCTCCAGCCACGGCAATGCCTATTTTTCCGGCTTTGGTAAAAACAAACGCATTGTGTTTTACGACACCCTGTTAAAGTCACTCAATGACGATCAGCTGGAAGCGGTACTGGCCCATGAACTGGGACACTTCAAACGCAAACACATTGTAAAGGGCATGGCGATTACCATTGTCACCACCCTGATTGGGCTGGGCATACTCGCCTGGTTAATGAAAGCGGACTGGTTTTACCAGTCGCTGGGGGTGAGCACACCATCCCATTATATGGCCTTATTACTGTTTACCCTGGTGGTGCCGGTGTTCACCTTTTTACTCAGCCCGCTGATGAGCCTGTTCTCGCGTAAAAACGAGTTCGAGGCAGACGAGTTTGCCGCACAACAGTCCGATGCCCGTTACCTGATACAGGCGCTGGTGAACCTGTATAAAGAAAACGCCAGCACGCTGACGCCAGATCCGTTATATTCTAGCTTTTACGATAGTCATCCTCCCGCGCCGGTGCGTATTGCGCACCTGGCCAAACAGTAAAGTGAGACTGAAATGAAAAATTTTCTACTGGGTTTTATCATCGCGGGCACCAGCCTGAGCGCCATGGCCAGTGAAATGGCCAGTGGCAACCCCCATGCCGATGGCAAAAAACTGCATGAAGATAAATGCACCACCTGCCACGGCGACAAGGTGTACACCCGTGAAGATCGTATGGTCAACAGCAAGCCGGAGCTGGAGCACCAGGTGGAACGCTGCATGAAGGGTGCGGCCAAAGCAGACTGGACTGGCCCGCAAACCACCTCGGTGATTGAGTACCTGAATGACCGCTACTACAAGTTTTAATGCGCCGTGTGCCTGAGTCGCTGTTATACCGCCGTTATGGATAGTCTGTAGGGAATGGCAAAACGACGGATCAGCGAACAGCAGAAAAGGCGCATCGAAAACCTGCAGCAAAAGCGCCGCGCCAAGGCTGGCCAGCATCGGCAGGCAAAAACCGATGCGCTCAGCCAGCAGGGGCTGGGGCCTGAACAAAGCGGGCTGGTGATCACCAACTACGGCCAGACGCTGCTGATTGAAGACAACCAGCAACAGATTTACCGCTGTGTTGCCCGGCAGAACCTGGGGGCAATTGTCTGTGGCGACCGGGTGATCTGGCAGGCCAGCGGCGAGCAGGAAGGGGTTGTGGTTGCACTGGAAGAACGTCGCTCGCTGCTGCAGAAACCCGGCTTCGGTGGCAAGCTCAAACCCATGGCCGCGAACATCGACCAGATCGTGATTGTCTCCGCGGTGCAACCCGCTCCCAATGCCTACCTGATCGATCGATACCTGGTAGCCGCGGAAAACCTGCCCGCCACCCCCATTATCCTGTTAAACAAAATGGACCTGCTGGATGACAGCAATCGTGACCAGGTCGAGCAACTGATCCACAGTTACCGGCAGATTGGTTACCAGGTGATTTGTGCCAGCAAGATAGACCAGCAGGGATTTGACGACCTGATGGCTGCACTGAGAACCCACACCAGTATTTTTGTCGGACTGTCCGGGGTGGGTAAATCATCGGTGATTAACCAGTTAATGCCGGAGCTGGATATTCGCGTCGGCGAACTCTCCCAGGCCAGTGGCGAAGGCACCCATACCACCACCAGTTCAACCTTATATCACCTGCCCTGTGGCGGTAATTTAATTGACTCGCCCGGTGTGCGCGAGTTCGGTTTATGGAATATTTCAGCCGATGACATACTGCATGGCTTTATTGAATTGCGCGAAGCAATGGGGCACTGCAAGTTTTCCAACTGCAGTCATCAGCAGGAACCCGGATGTGCAATCATCCAGGCCCTGCAGGACAACAAAATCAGCGAGCCGCGTTTTGCCAGCTACCAGAAAATACTCAAAGAGTATGCTGGTGATTAAGATCCGCTTCTTCAGACTGTAACGGCTGATCCAGGAACACCACGTTTTCGTCGGTGACCTGTGGCAGTTCGTTAATCGCCACAATCCGCGCCTGGTCAAACAGGTTGAAATGGGTGGCGCTGGCGGCCGTGTAGGCACCCATCTGATGACCCACCACGATGTCGCCAATCGATAAAGGCGGAATTTCCACCCCTTCGGCAATCACGTCGATGCTGTCACAGGTCGGACCCGACAGCACTGCGCGTTCGGTTTCTTCCACGTCACTGTAAATGCTCAGCGGGTATTCCACATGGTCAAAAATCTGACCCGAGTAGGAACCGTAAACACCGTCATCCAGGTAGTACCAGGTGCTGTCGCCACGCTTGGCTTTACCCATCACCGTGGATACCGCTTTCATGGTCGGCGCACTGAGGAAGCGACCTGGCTCGGCAATCACGCGAACGTGATCCGGCAGCTTGCGCAGCTCTTCACGAATCGGCGCACAGAAGGTATCAATGTCTTCCACCGACTGCATATAGTTGGCCGGGAAACCGCCACCGATGTCCAGCACCGACAGCAATTTGCCTGTGGTCTCGTAAACTTCTTCAATCAGGCTGGCGCAGCGCTGAATGGCACGCACATGATTGCGCGCATCGGGACACTGTGAACCGGCGTGGAATGACAGGCCTTTGACATGCAGACCCAGTGACTGTGCCTTCTGAATCAGCAACATCGCTTCGTTTTCAGCACAGCCGAATTTACGCGACAGATCGATTTTGGTGTTGGCATTGGGGAAACTGACACGCAGCAGCAGACCCACGCGGTGGCGGTATTCCACAAACTGTTCGATTTCCCAGATATTGTCCACCACAAACGTGGGGC
>JBFFND010000263.1:0-4066 GCA_041563375.1 Gammaproteobacteria bacterium
GAACAGCACGAACAGGCTAGACTGCTTTTAAACGATATACCACGCCACTGCTGGCCCGTACCATTTCAAACTTGTCGGAGTATTGTGCAATCGACTCGGATGCGCCCAGCAACAGAAACCCCCGGGGATTTAATGACTGCGCCATGCGCCCCAGTATGTCTTTCTTGGATTCGGCAGAAAAGTAGATCAGCACATTGCGACAGAAGATAACATCGAACTTGCCCAGCGAACTGTAACTTTGTAGCAGATTGGTTTCGCGAAACGTCACTCGCGAGCGGATACTGGCATTCACCTGCCACTGATCACCGAGGGGTGAAAAATACTGCAGCTTACGTTCTTCCGACAGGCCCCTGGCCAGCGCCAGCGCGTCGTATTTCGCCTGCTTGGCCTCGTTTAGAATAGCCTGGGAAATATCTGTGGCCACCACTTCCACCTTGAGTCCACCATTATGCCTGGCAAACTCGTCGGCAATCATACTGATTGAATAGGGCTCCTGCCCACTGGAACAGGCTGCCGACCAGATGCGCACCGAGGCTTTACGTTGCTGTTTGAACTCGTCAAAGATGGTCTGGCTGAGAATCTGGAACGGGTAGGTATCACGAAACCACAGGGTTTCATTGGTGGTCATGGCTTCAATGACTTTAGTGCGTAGCGCCGAGGTACTGCTTTTATTCAGGTTATCCACCAGCACCTGCAGTGTCGGTATGTCGTTTTCCTTCATCAACCGGTTAAGGCGACTGGACACCAGGTAATGCTTGTTATCTCCCAGTACAATACCGCAGGCTTTTTCCAGAAACTGCTGGAAATTTCTGTATTCTTCTGGCGAAAAATTAACGCTCATATATTTGTACTGTGCCGCCTGTTAGCCACGTCCCTGTTAACTACGGGCATGGTTGGTTGTATTCGGATGATCGAATTAGCTATAAACGCCGTATTATGCACCACAAGACTAGCTATCGGCAATTTGATCTATACCATCCTTGGGATCCTTGTTGTTTACGATATTGATCACCGAATGTGCCAGCTCGTTCGGCTTGAACTTGGGCACAAAGTGATTAGCGCCCACCTGCTCCACCATGCTGTTATTAAATACACCACTGAGCGAGGTGTGCAGCATCACATAAATGTCCTTCATCTGCGGGTGCTGGCGAATTTTTGTGGTCAGGGTGTAACCGTCCATACGTGGCATTTCAATATCCGAGATCACCAGTGCAATTTTATCTGACAGCGCGCTGCCATCAGCCACCATCTTTTCCAGCGCCTCATACCCTTCCTGGCCGTCATTCGCCAGCGTACAATCAATGCCGACTTTTTCCAGCACCCGCTTCACCTGGTTTCTCGCCACCGAGGAGTCATCCACTACCATCACATGGCGGGGTTTTTCAGTGTTCATATCGGTAGCGCCCTGCAGCACATTGTCAGAGACTTCTTCACTGAAGCCCATAATGTCGGCAAATACCCGCTCCACATCGATGATTGAAATCATCTCACCATCCACATGGGTGACCGCCGTTAGATAGTTCGACGAGCCGCTGCCTTTGGGCGGTGGCAGAATATCCTTCCAGTTCATATTGGTGATGCGGTCAACACCCGCCACCAGAAACCCCTGGGTATAGCGATTATATTCGGTCACTATCACATAACTGTTCTCACGGTCGGTAATCGGCTGGTTACTGATCGCCAGCCCCAGATCCATCACCGGTATGGTTTTCTTGCGCAGATGCGCAACCCCCACCACCTTGCTATTGGCATTCGGCATATGGGTCAGTTTTGGACAGCGGATCACTTCCTGCACCTTGAACACATTGATGCCATAGCGCTGTTTGCCCTGCAGCCGGAACAGCAGCAACTCCATGCGGTTATGCCCTGCCAGCCGTGTACGGCTATCTACGCTGTCTAATACACCTGCCATTATTTACTCCCGGTGTGCCAGTTTTCTTGATTCTGATTGAGTCTAATCAAAAAAACCACCTCAATGAAATTATTACGCTAAAGATCAGTGCTATTTTTTACAGTTTTTCCACTATACTTGCGGTGAGTGCGAACTCATCGTTCACTGTATAGCCAGTGTAATCATATGAATATACTAGCTTAAACTGAGTTAATCGCTAGTGCTTATTTGCAATCTTAAAGATAGATAGAGTTACCGATAAGCGGGCACTCAATATAAAAATTAAACCGATTTAAAGCACGACCTTAAAATCGCCAAGACAATAAGAGAGACGGGAACACCATGCCCAGCCCATTTATTCTGACCAAGCTAGCATTACCTATTCTTCAAGCAGCACTCCAGGCCGATATCAAGCAACTTACCCGACTCTCATCCAGGCATTCGGGTTCTGCCGCGGCATTGAGCGGCATTACCGATCTGATTAACCAGCAAAACAGCAGTATTGCCAATGTCGCAGCGGCTGGCGTGGATTCGCTGGCAGCCACCTATGAGATCATTAATAAGAACCTGCAGCTTCAGCAGGAAGCCTCCACCATTAGCGATGCGATTAACAGTGTAGCCACCGCCACTGAAGAAATGGCTGCCTCTGCGTCTGAAATTTCTCAATCCGCCAATGCCACGGCGGAGCGCGCCAATGAAAGTTATGCCAAAACCGAATCCGGCAATCAGGCCATTGCCTCGATGATGGGAGATATGGATTCACTGGAAACCGCACTCGCCTCGATGTTTAACGAGGTACAGAAATTTGCCGGCTTTACTGATGAAATCAATAATCTGACCGCGATTGTGCGCGACATTGCCAACCAGACCAACCTGCTGGCACTCAATGCCGCGATTGAAGCCGCCCGTGCTGGTGAGGCGGGTCGCGGCTTCGCAGTGGTCGCAGACGAAGTTAAACAGCTGGCGTCAAAAACCGAAAAAGCCACGGTGGAAATTGAAAATGTGACCACCACCATGAACACCCTGATGAATGAAGTGGGCAATTCAATGAGCGCCAGCAAGGACAGTCTGGGTACCAGTCTGGACAGCCTGGAAACCGTGGCGATTGCGCTAGGGGATGTCACCGCCGTGGTCAATGACGTGACTTCACAGGTGCAAACCATCTCTGCCTCAGCCAATGAGCAACAGTCGGTATCTGCGGAAATGGCCTCCAAGCTGAATGAAATCACCCTCGCAGTGCAGCATGAAAACCAGCAAGTGAGTGATATTTCTGGCTACACCCGTTCGCTCAATGCTGCCATCCTCAGCCAGTTTGTCCAGCTGGCGGAACTGGGCCATGACCAGACCCTGCTGCAAACCGCCAAGGCCGATCACATCACCTGGAAGATCCGCCTGACAACCATGGCGATGGGCGGTGAAATTATCCCCGAGGACGAGCTGAAAGACCACACACAGTGCCGACTGGGCAAGTGGTACTATAATCAGGGCGCAGAGGCATATGGCAGCAGTGATTATTTCCAGCAGATGGAAGTCCCCCATGCCCGCGTGCATGAACTTGGCAAAGAAATTGCAGAATTAGCACTACAAGGCCAAACCAGCGCTGCCTGTCAAAAACTCGTTGAACTGGACGGGTACAGCCAGCAGCTGTTTGAGCTCATTGATCACCTGCTACACGAGGCTAATTCGTCATGACATACGGTTCTGTAAAGCTGAGCAAATTCACCCGAATTTTTGCCAGCACCTGCGCCCTGGGCAGCCTGCTTTGCCTTTACTCCCTACAGGCCACCGCCCAGCAAGCCAGCCTGGCCAGCTCAGAACAGAACACTAACCCTGCCCTCCATAGCCATCAACAGATTATCCAGACTGCACGGGATTACCTCGGTCAAAATATTGACACGGAAGATTACAGCCGCAGTGAAATTATTATGGGCAAACTGGACAGCCGCCTGCGCCTCACCCGCTGCGAGCAGCCGTTGTCGGCACAACTGGCTCCCGGCAGCCGTTTTACCGGTAAAACCACGGTTCATGTAAGGTGTGACTCCAGCAGTCCCTGGACAGTTTATCTTAATGCCGACATCAACCTGTACGCCGAGGCACTTCACAGCGCAGGCCCGCTTAACAGAGGCGATGTCCTTAGCGAGGCGGATCTGGAATTTACCGAAGTCAATCTAAGCC
>JBFFND010000264.1:0-4066 GCA_041563375.1 Gammaproteobacteria bacterium
GCCGCCGCCGTGCATCTGTGCTTCGAGTCGCACCCGGGGCTTGCGCCGTACATACAGTGCGCCAATGCCCTTGGGGCCGTACATCTTGTGCGCCGAGAAGCTCATCAGGTCGACTTTCATGCGTTGCAGGTCGATGTCGATCTTACCGGCACTCTGGGCCGCATCCACATGGAACAGGATCTTGTGTTCGCGACACAGTTCGCCGATCGCTTCGATGTCCTGGATCACGCCGATTTCGTTATTCACGTGCATGATGCTCACCAGGATGGTGTCGTCACGGAAGGCGGCTTTCAGTTTGTTCAGGTCCAGCAGGCCATTGGGCTCGGGGTCCAGGTAGGTGACTTCAAAGCCTTCCCGCTCCAGCTGGCGGCAGGTATCGAGCACCGCCTTGTGTTCGGTTTTGCAGGTGATGATGTGCTTGCCCTTCTTCTGGTAGAAGTGGGCCGCACCCTTGATCGCCAGGTTGTCCGATTCGGTCGCACCCGAGGTCCAGACAATTTCCCGTGGGTCGGCATTGATCAGCGCCGCGACATGGCCGCGCGCGGTTTCCACCGCCTCGTCTGCCGCCCAGCCAAAGGCATGGCTGCGTGAGGCCGGGTTACCAAAATCACTGTCCACCGTCAGGTAGTGCATCATCACATCCGCGACGCGCTGATCCACCGGCGTGGTGGCTGAATAGTCAAAATAGATGGGGCGTTTTTCACTCACAATCGATAACCTTTAATTAAATTGTTGCCTTATCTGCGCAAGCGACTCAATAAACTGAGACACCTGCGCCTGCGTATTCTGTTCACCAAAGCTGACCCGGATCGAGCCTCTGGCCACTGTCGGCTCTATCTGCATCGCCAGCAGCACATGGCTGGGATCGGTTTTACCGCTCTGGCAGGCCGAGCCACTGGATACCGCAAAGCCTTTTTTATCCAGCTGCATCAGCAGGGTCTCGCCATCAATCCCCGCCACAGAAAACTGCAGCGTATTGGGCAGGCGTTCAGCATCCACTGAAAACACCGTGATGCCCGGCTGTTCAAGCAGCGCCTGCTGCAGTTGCTGGCGCAATGCCAGCGCCTGTTGCTCACGCTGCTGCTGGCGCTGCACCGCCAGTTCCGCCGCCTGGCCAAAGCCTACAATCGCTGCCAGGTTCTCGGTACCACTGCGACGGCCACTTTCCTGGCCACCGCCGCTGATCTGTGGCTGCAGGTCAATGCGTCGGCTGACGATCAACGCACCTGCGCCCTGCGGCCCATACAGCTTGTGGGCTGACAATGTCAGCAGATCCAGCCCCAGCTCAGTAAAGTTCAACGGCAACTTGCCCGCCACCTGGCAGGCGTCACTGTGGAACAGCAGATCCTCGTTAACCGACCTGGCTGCACTGACCAGTGCCGGCAGATCCTGCAGCACACCGGTTTCATTATTCGCCGCCATCACCGACACCAGTCGGGTCTGCGGGCTCAGTGCCTGCTGCAACGCGGCTTCCGTGACCACGCCCTGTGTATCCACAGGGATCATATCCAGTTGCCAGCCGGACTGCTCAAGCTGGGCCGCCGGGCCCAGCATGGCCGCATGTTCAATCGTACTTAAGGCAAGGCGTGTCGGCTGCTGTGCCTGCAAACTGCCTTTCAGTGCCAGGTTATTGGCTTCGGTGCCACCCGAGGTAAACACCACCTGGTTACTTTGTGCACCCAGCAGGTTCGCCACCTGCTGTCGCGCCTGCTCCAGTGCATTTCTCGCCAGACGGCCATAGCGGTGCACACTGGAGGGGTTGCCGTAGATCGACGACATATAAGGCAACATCGCCTCCATGACCTCCGGGGCCAGGGGCGTGGTTGCGTTATGGTCGAAATAAACCGGCATTTAAAACGTTAACTTACCGTCTGTGAGGCGCAAACTACTCAACCACCACGCGGTTTAATGCCTTCTCCTGCTGGCTGTCCTGACGTCTCACCACTTCCAGCACTTCCTTGCGGGATTTCATTTCCGATAACATAATGCCATTGAGGAACTCGTGGATTTCCTCGCTCAGCTCGGTCCACAGGTCATGGGTCAGGCACTGGTAACTGTCACCACTGCAGGTGCCCTCACCGCCACAGCTGGTGGCATCATAGGACTCATCGACTGCGAGGATGATTTCGGCCATGGAGATTTCCGTGTCCGGGCGCGCCAGTGAATAACCACCGCCGGGGCCACGGGTGCTGGCAACCACATTGTTACGTCTGAGTCGGGAAAACAGCTGTTCCAGATAGGACAGAGAAATGCCCTGACGCAGGGAAATATCCGCCAGGGAAACGGGGCCGCCCTGCTCGTGAAAGGCCAGGTCGAGTACTGCTGTGACCGCATAGCGGCCTTTAGTGGTCAGTTTCATAGCTTGCTCTCATAAATTCTGTGCCAAGTATACTCAATCCCGAGTAAAATAGTCAAGTATTATGAGATAAGCTAAGTGTTTAAATTTTAACGTTTTTCAGACGTGTCTGTGGTCGCCGCTGTGTCAGCCTCAGGGGCCTCTGTCGCCCGCTCCGATTCGCCCTCATCGGACTGGGTATCTATCTCAAGATGTCCCAGCTTGGGCAACTGAATATCATCCAGCTCGGCATCCAGCGCCTTCAGCGACTTGCACATGCGCTCCATTTTTTCGTCCATGACATGGATATGATCAAGCATGCAATTGATCGCCGTCGCCACCGGATCCGGCGCATCCTGCACCACACCATAGGCATCGAAACCCATTTTTTTGGCGGTTTCAGCACGTCGTGAAGCCGCCTCGTCTGACTTATCCCGTTCAATCACCCGGCCCGGTACACCGATTACCGTGGCATTTTCCGGCACATCCTTGGTGACCACGGCATTGGAGCCCACGCGGCAGCCCGCGTGCAGGGTAATCGGGCCGAGAATTTTGGCGCCCGCACCTATAACCACATTATTGCCGACCGAGGGATGGCGTTTGCCTTTTTTCCAGCTGGTGCCACCCAGGGTCACGCCGTGATAGATAGTCACGTCATCACCGATTTCTGCGGTTTCCCCGATCACAATACCGTTGCCATGGTCGATAAAGAAGCGCCGACCAATCACGGCACCCGGGTGTATTTCGATGCCGGTATACCAGCGCACAATATTTGACAGTACTCGCGCCAGCCATTTCAGGTTACGTTTATACAGTGCATGGGCAGCACGATGAAAAATCAGTGCATGTACACCGGGATAGGTGGTGATAATTTCAAAAAAATTACGTGCGGCCGGGTCACGGTCGAACACGCTGTTAATGTCTTCTTTAAGCTCGGTTAGAAAAGAGGCCACTGTAATCTCGTCTGATTAATCATATGCTGTTAGAGGGTATCAGTTTTATCCCTGTTGATGAAGAAATTCACCGATTCGTTGCAACGCAAGCTGCAACTGTTCAATGGGCTGTGTATAGGCAAAGCGTACATAACGGTGTGCGTGGTACTCACCGAAATCGACACCCGGTGTAATCGCAACGTGGGCCTGCCTCAACAGCTCACTGCAGAATGTAAAACTGTTGTCACTGAAAGCCGTTATATCGGCATATATATAAAACGCACCGGCCGGCTTGAGCTTCAGTTTGAAACCCAGTTGCTGCAAACCGGTGTAGAGAAAATCACGGCGCCGTTTGAGTTCCGCTGTTTGCTGATCCAGGGTTTGCAGAGTGGTCGGTTCAAAGGCCGCCAGTGCCGCATACTGCGAGATACTGGGCGCTGCCAGAAACAGGTTCTGCGCCAGCCGGTTAATGGGCTCAATATACATGGTTGGCGCATGCAACCAGCCGAGCCGCCAGCCGGTCATGGAAAAGTATTTTGAAAAACTGTTAATCACAAACAGGTTGCGACTCAGTTCAAGCGCACTGAATTCTGCCTGTTCATATACCAGCCCCTGGTAAATCTCATCGACAATCAGCACCCCGTCCCTGGCTTCAACCAGCTGAATAATCTCCGCCAGCGTCTCGCGATCCACCAGCGTGCCGGTGGGGTTGGACGGTGTCGCCAGCAATACCGCTACCGTCTGCTCTGTCCAGTTGGCCTCGATCAGTTCCCGGTTGAGCTGGTAATGGCTGCTTTCA
>JBFFND010000265.1:0-4060 GCA_041563375.1 Gammaproteobacteria bacterium
ACCACCATCACTTTCTTGTTATGCCGCTCCTGCAGCAGCTTTGCCAGCTTGGCCACGGTGGTGGTTTTACCCGCCCCCTGCAGCCCCGCCATCAGCACCACCGCCGGTGGCTGCGCCGCCAGATTGAGGCCTTCATTGGCCTCGCCCATGGTGGCGACCAGTTCCTCATCCACGATCTTGATCAGTGCCTGACCGGGTGACAGGCTGCTCATCACCTCCTGGCCAATCGCGCGCTGCCTGACCCGTTCCACAAAGTCACGCACCACCGGCAGGGCGACATCCGCCTCCAGCAGCGCCATACGCACATCCCGCATGGTGTCTTTTATATTGTCTTCGGTAATCCGCCCCTGGCCACGCAGGTTTTTGATGGTTCTGGAAAGGCGATCGCTTAGGCTGTCAAACATGGTTATTTACTGGCTGTATTTTGTGAGCGGTGAATTATATCTGAAAATGCTCGCCGCTGTTGAGTCGACATAGCTGGTAATCTGGCAGGGCAGCGCAACATTCGTCAAAAATCTGCTGCTCCATGCCCGGCTTCAAATGCGAAATGCCGATCCGTGGCTGATGTTTCAACTTATGCAAATCAGTAGCCAGCAAGTCGGGTGAATAATGCCTGGCCAGTTTAGCCAGCCCCTCATCCGCATTGGCAAAGGCCACTTCCACCAGCAGGAAATCCAGCTGCGCCAGCTGGTTGAGGCGATCCCACAGGGTATTGTTCGTAGTGGTATCACCGCTGTAAGCGATGACCCGTGGCGGTGTTGCCTGCAATGTCTGCAGCAGATAGGCACAGGCCGGCACGGTATGCTTCACCTCAATCATTTCAATCTGCAGGTCATCTATCTGTACGACGTCACCAGGTAACATGGGTACAAATTCAAGCACCGGATGCACCGGATTAGGCAACTCGGTAAAATCCGGCCACAATTGCCAGTTAAACAGGTGCTGTTTCAGGATGGCGATGGTTTCCGGCCGCGCATGCACCTGCAACGGCTGCTCGCTTAATTCATCAAACAGCGTATCCACCATCAATGGCAGGCTCAGCACATGATCCACATGACTATGGGTGATAAACACGTTGCGGATGCCGCGCATCTGCGCCAGACTGAGGTCCCCGACGCCACTGCCGGCATCCAGCAGCAGGCTGTTCTCGATCAGGAAGGATGAGGTGCGCAGGCCCTGACCAATACCGCCACTGCACCCCAATACCTGTAGATTCATTATGCTTACCCTGAGAGCCGTGGGCTGTTCCCTGAACGGCTTATTTAACATCTTGATACGGTTGACAAAAACTGCAGAAAATCGATGAATTTAAACAGCTTTTGTCATGCTACACCATTCAACGCAGAATACACCAGCGCAATTAGTCCCGCGCGTAGATGACAGAGCATGAGTGGCTACCCTATAATGACTCTCCTTATATAAAAACAGACTCAATGACTAGCGCATTAATGAATGTAATCACCGGGCTTATTGCCTTTACTCTTTATCTACTGTCCTCCATGGCCCTTCTGCTGCGACTCAGGAAACAGCCGTTTTTCAGTAACAAGGCCTTGCTGCATCTGCTGCTACCGGGCTTTGCTGCGGTGCTGTTGCACCTGTTTATCCTGCACCAGCAACTGCTCGGGCTGAGCGGTTTCCAGTTTGGCTTTTTCGATGCCGCCTCATCGGTCACCCTGGTGATCACCCTGCTCACCCTGGTGATTACCATTAAACGCCACACTGAAATTTTTGCCCTGCTGATTATGCCGCTGGCGGCACTGATGCTGCTGGCGCAGGTATTCACTCCGTCCAGTTATATGCTGCCCTATGATGCACCCCAGGGGCTGAAGATCCATGTACTGGTCTCGATTATTGCCTACAGCCTGCTGGCACTGGCGGCAGGCCTGTCGCTGGTGCTGTCACTACAGAACCGTATGCTGCATAACCACCACCCCGGCGGCTGGCTGAAACGCCTGCCGCCCTTGCAGGTAATGGAAAAACTGCTGTTCGATGCCATCCTGGCAGGCTTTGTTGGCCTGACCCTGGCACTGCTCAGTGGCTTTGTGTTTCTGGAAAACCTGTTCGACCAGCACCTGGCGCATAAAACTGTTCTCAGCATTATTGCCTGGCTGGTATTCGCTATTCTACTGATCGGCCGCTTTACCCTTGGCTGGCGCGGGCGCATTGCGATTCGCTGGACACTGGGCGGCTTTATCAGTCTGATGCTGGCCTATTTCGGTAGCAAATTCGTACTCGAGTTTATCCTCTAGGAACCTGCCTTGAACGACATTTCCACCATTACCCTGTTTATTATACTGGGGCTACTGATTCTGCTTTCCGGCTTCTTCTCCAGCTCGGAAACCGGCCTGATGTCACTCAACCGCTATCGCCTGAAACACCTGGCGGAAAAAGGCAATCGCGGCGCACGCCTGGCACAGGCATTGCTGGAACGCCCCGACCGTTTGCTCGGCCTGATTCTGCTGGGCAACAACTTTGTAAATATCCTGGCCTCGGCAATTGCCACCATGCTGGCATTACGCCTGTACGGCGAAGCCGGTATTGCCATTGCCACAGGCCTGTTGACCTTTGTGGTACTGATTTTTGCTGAAGTAGCCCCCAAGACCCTGGCCGCACTCTACCCGGAACGCATCGCCTTTCCCGCCGCCTACGTCTACACCCCGCTGCTAAAAGCGATTTATCCACTGGTGTTTGCCATCAACGTGTTTGCCAATGGTCTGTTAAAAATGCTGGGTGTACACCCGGAACGAATCAAGGAAGAAGGGGTGAGCACCGAAGAACTGCGCAGCGTGGTGATGGAAGCCAGCCACCTGGTTCCCAAAAAGCACCAGGACATGCTGCTGGGTATTCTCAGCCTGGAAAATGCCACCGTGGATGACATCATGGTGCCGCGCAATGAAATCACTGCACTTGACCTGGACGAAGACTGGGATGAAATCGTCGAGGATCTGACCACCTGCCAACGCACGCGCCTGCCAATCTATCGCAGCGACATCAACAACATAGTCGGTGTGGTGCACATGCGCCGTGTCATCCACCTGCTGGCGCGGGATGAGCTGACACGGGAAAATTTCGAAAACCAGATTCGCGATGCCTACTTTATTCCCGAAGGTACTTCCCTCTATCAACAACTGATTAACTTCCAGAAAAATAAACGCCGCACCGCGCTGACCGTAGACGAGTACGGTGACATTCAGGGGCTGGTCACGCTGGAAGATATTCTGGAAGAAGTAGTGGGTGAGTTCACCACCGCCTCACCGGTCAATAACAGCAATATCATGCAACAGGATGATGGTAGCTACCTGATTGCCGGCAACACCCATATTCGCGAAATCAACCGTACACTCGACGTCGAACTGCCCACCGATGGCCCAAAAACCTTTAATGGCCTGATTCTGGAGCACCTGGAGTCGATTCCCACGCCCGGCACCAGCCTGCTGATTGCCGATCACCCGATTGAGGTCACCAAGACACAACACAATGGCGTGCAGTCTGCACGCCTGCGCCCCAGCCTGAAAGCGGTGCGCAGTCAAACCGATGACAACGAAGAAGCCGATACACGTCATGGCGAAGATTAAACACCAGTATACCTGCAGCCGCTGTGGCTGTGTGCACAACAAATGGGCCGGCCAGTGTGCTGACTGCGGCGAGTGGAACACCCTCAGTGAAAGCCTGGTGGAAAAGGAAGCCGCCAGTACCAGTCCGCGTTTTAGCGGCTATGCCGGCCAGTCCAGTGTACAGGACATGCACGAAATCCATCTGGAAGCAGAGCCCCGCAGCGCCACCGGCATAGCCGAACTGGATCGCGTACTCGGTGGCGGCCTGGTGCACGGCTCGGTGGTACTGATGGGGGGCAACCCCGGCATTGGTAAATCCACCCTGCTCACCCAGACCCTGGCAACACTGGGGGAAAAAATGCGCGCACTCTATGTTACCGGTGAGGAATCACTGCAACAGGTAACACTGCGCGCCCGGCGCCTCAATCTGGGGGATGACAAGTTTCAGCTGCTCACCGAAACCCGGGTGGAGCGCATTCTGGAGCTGGCAAAAAAACACAGCCCGC
>JBFFND010000266.1:0-4046 GCA_041563375.1 Gammaproteobacteria bacterium
TCCGGCGTGGCATATTCCCGCAGCCAGTCACCACTGTCATACTGCTCGGCGTCCTGTGCGTCCACTGCCGATTCGGTGGCGCGACGACTCGCTGACACCAGGTAGTTTTTTGCTGTATTAATAGCGATGCGATACAGCCAGGTATAGAAGGCACTGTCACCACGGAAATTTTTCAGCGCCCGATAGGCTTTGATAAAGGCTTCCTGGGTGACGTCCTGCACCTCATCCGAATTACGGACAAAGCGCGCCACCAGTTTAATGATGCGGTGCTGGTATTTCAGTACCAGCACATCGAATGCTTTCTTGTCACCCTGTTGTACGCGCTCTACTAACGCTTGATCGATTTCACGCTCGCCCATTCGGGCCTGCCCCCTGTTCAACACATCCTGTGTCGATTGTTTATTGGTTAACTGGTTTTGCCCGTGTAACGGGTCACTCGACCGGCGCGTGCTTGATTTAGGCGCAACAGACGGAATTGGTGTAATATCCCCACCAAACCCCGAAACAATACCTGATTCGCATACTGACATAAAGACTCAACCCTTATTAAATTACAATGCCGAACAAAGTGAGTAATAGACAAGCCTTTCGCCATGAAGTTCTTATTATTGGCGGCGGTGCCGCAGGCCTGACACTGGCGCTGAATTTACCCAGCGACATCCGGGTAGCGGTGATCACCAAGGAATCGGAAACCGAAGGCAGCACGTATTACGCCCAGGGCGGCATTTCTGCGGTATTGCGCACCGAGGACTCGTTCGAATCACACATTGAGGATACCCTCAGCGCCGGCGGCGGATTGTGCGATGAGCAGGCGGTGCGTTTTGCGGTGGAACATGGGCCGGAGGCCATTAACTGGCTGACCGATCTGGGTGTACCCTTCACCCGTGACACCACCGCTGACGGCCGCAAAAGCTGGCACCTGACCCGGGAAGGTGGCCACAGCCATCGCCGCGTCATCCATGCCGCCGATGCCACCGGCCAGGCGCTGGAAACCACCCTGATCAATCACATCAAGCACAGCAACAATATCGAACTGCTGGAACACCACATTGCCATCGACCTGATCACCGGGCAGAAGCTGGGGCTGGATCACAATCGCTGTATCGGCGCCTATGTGCTGAATAAGAGAACCCAGCATGTGGAAACCTTCCAGGCCCGCCATGTGGTGCTGGCCTCCGGCGGTGCCAGCAAGGTCTACCTGTACACTTCCAACCCCGACGGTTCCACCGGCGACGGCATTGCCATGGGCTGGCGTGCCGGCTGCAAGGTGGCCAATATGGAATTTATGCAGTTCCATCCCACCTGCCTGTACCACCCCAATGCCAAATCCTTTCTGCTCACCGAAGCATTGCGGGGTGAAGGCGGTCACCTGCTGCTGCCCGATGGCAGCCGCTTTATGCACAACTTTGACAAGCGTGGCGAGCTCGCGCCCCGTGACATAGTGGCACGGGCCATCGACCATGAGATGAAACGACTGGGGGTAGACTGCCTGTACCTGGATATCAGCCATAAACCGGCGGCCTTTATTCGCTCTCACTTTCCCACGGTGTATGCCAAGTGCATGGAATACGGCATTGATATCACCCGCGAACCGGCGCCGGTGGTACCGGCAGCCCACTACACCTGCGGCGGGCTGGTCACCGACCTGAACGGCCAGACCAATATTGAAAACCTGTACGCGATTGGTGAAACCGCCTTTACCGGCCTGCACGGTGCCAATCGCATGGCCAGCAATTCACTGCTGGAGTGCATGGTGTTCGCCCGCTCAGCCGCACGTCATATAAGTGAACAGAACAGGTCAAACCCGTCATGGGATAAAATCAGGCCCTGGGATGAGAGCCGCGTCACCAATTCCGATGAAGAGGTGGTGGTGTCCCATAACTGGGATGAACTGCGGCGCTTTATGTGGGACTATGTGGGCATAGTACGCACCGAAAAACGCCTGCAACGTGCCAGACGCCGGGTGGATATGCTGCTCTCGGAAATCGACGAATACTACAGCAACTTCCGCGTTACCAGCGACCTGCTGGAACTGCGTAATCTGGCAGTCGTGGCGGATCTGATTATCCGCTGCGCCATGCAACGCAAGGAAAGCCGTGGCCTGCATTACACCCTGGACTACCCGAAGCTGGATCCACAACAGGCACATAATACCGTGCTGAGCCCTGAAACCATCAGTCGGGACACAGGCAAAAGCTAACTGCCCGAACAGACCTTCAAGATTGATTTATGACACTGGACACTCTCCCGCTGGTAATCGAACCACTCGCCCTGCAATCCATTGCTGAACAGGATGACCTGCTGCTGGTTGACCTGTCGACGCCGCACCAGTTCAGCCAGGCCCATATCCCCGGCGCGGTATTTATCGACTACGGACATATTGTCGGTATGGACCGACCCTACACCGGCCTGCTGCCGAGCATTGAGTCCTTTGAGCACATTATCAATTCAATTGGCCTTACACCGCAAACCCGGGTTGTTGCCTATGACGAAGAAGGCGGTGGCAAGGCTGCGCGGCTTATCTGGACCCTGCACGCCATGGGACATCAACATGCCAGCCTACTGAATGGCGGACTGATAGCCTGGTACCGGGAAAGCTTCCCGTTGAGCAATGAGCCGGTAATTCGACATCCCAACCCGGCGTACCAGCACTACACGGTGGACTTCAACCAGCAGCCGGTGGTGGCTGACACCGAATACATACTCGGCAAACTGGATGACCCGCAGGTGGGCCTGCTGGACGCACGCAGTCTTGAAGAGTTCAATGGTGTAGCACGCTATGCACAACGCGCCGGGCACATCCCCGGTGCACAGCACTTTGAATGGACCCGCGCGCTGGATGCTGAATCCAACTACCGCCTGCTGAGCAGACAGGCACTGCAGCCGATGATGGATCAACTGGGACTGACCCGGGATCGCGAAATCATTGTCTACTGCCAGAGCCATCACCGCTCGGCACTGTCTTATCTAATGTTGAAATACCTGGGCTATGAAAAAGTGCGGGGTTACCCGGGGTCCTGGTCGGAGTGGGGAAATCGAATGGATACGCCGGTGGCTACCTGATAGCCGGTCGGAATGGGGGAATCGGATGGATACGCCGGTGGAATAATTGTCGGCATTAAGAACCGGAGCTCGCTGTTACAGGTAATCTTCAGTGAGCAAACAGCTCATCGATATCACTGCGCATGGCTTCCATGGCATAGGGTTTCTGCACCACTTTGAACAGGTGTGGGTAGCTGAACTTACGCTCGATATCCACGCTATCCATCACCGACAATACAATCACCGGCACAGCAGGGTTACAACTTTGCTCTGCAATCGCCTCACAGACCTCGGCACCATCCATGTCACCCAGATTAAAATCCAGCAACACCAGATCGGCTGAGTGCTGGCGCAGATAATCCACACAGGCACGACCGCTGTCCAGGGTGACGGTATTGAATTCGCCGATATTCTCGACAAATTTTTCCATCAGAAAGCGTGCGGTCTGGTCATCATCAACGCATACAATGGTTTTTCCCTCAGGCATAACATCTCCTTCAAGTGGATAACTCTACGCTATCACAGCCTTTTACTGACAATACCCCAGTTTTTGTGCGTTATACAGCGCCAAATTCCAGGCACGGACAACAGCCGGACATGCCTAAGCTGGACAGTACCGCCAGTTGTGGCGGAGCAGCCTGAAAAGCGGCGGGATCAGGTAAAAACGGACATAAACTGTCCGAAGACGGGAGAAAAAATTCGATAATCGGCAGCACATCCGTGTGCCACACAAACGCAGTTATGGCTAGATTTTCAGTGCATGTTCACGGTAGTAGAGCAGCTCGTTAATCGAGTCTTTAATATCGTCCATCGCCAGATGGGAGGATTCCTTGGTAAAACCGTTATACACCTCGGGCGACCAGCGTCGCGCCAGTTCCTTGATGCTGCTGACATCCACATTGCGGTAGTGAAAAAACTCTTCCAGCGCCGGCATATAGTTGGCCAGGAAACGCCGGTCCTGGCAGATGGTATTGCCGCACATGGGCGAGGCACCGGCGGGTACA
>JBFFND010000267.1:0-4042 GCA_041563375.1 Gammaproteobacteria bacterium
GATGAATATGCAGGTGGTCAGCCGCTTCAGTCGTCTCCCCGGAGCACAGCGCCGCAGGATGAACTCACCACCGCAGACTGGCGAAAGCGGCCTGCAGCGGCCTATGCCTCAACCGCAGATATTGCAGTCACTTCAACAGCAGCACCAGCCAGCGATGCCGGACCACAGTCGCAGCGTGACGGTCCAGTGCCAGCCGAGCCGCAAGCCACACCTCGCTATCAGCCAGATCATGGTCTGCAGGATGAATTGCCGGCAGCGGATTATGCCAGTGCGCAACGCCCAAACCAGGCCGCCGGTCTTTACCGGACGGACGCATCACCGTTTGCAGACAGTGTGCTGGAAATGCGTGATGAACTAAAATCGCTGCGGGCGATGATCCAGAACCAGCAGATTCTGGGTGAGTGGAGTGAGCTGGCAAGCAAGCATCCACTGCGGGTCAGCCTGTATAAAAAACTCAGCGAACTGGGGCTGAGTGCCGAGGTGTGCAAGTACCTGGCAAAAGGACTGGACAGCTCCGGTGATGTCGAGCAGGCGATGCAGGCGGCGCTCAAGCAGCTGGACCATCAATTACCAATCGCCCAGGACGACATGCTAAATCACGGTGGCGTGTATGCCATGGTGGGTCCTACCGGCGTGGGCAAAACCACCAGCATTGCCAAGCTGGCGGCACGCTTTGCCATGCAGCACGGGCAGCGTCACGTGGCGTTGATCAGCACCGATACTTACCGTATTGGCGCCCATGAACAGTTGATGACCTATGGTCGCCTGCTGGGCGTGCCGGTGCATGCGGCGGCGGATCAGCAGGAATTACAGCAACTGCTGCATAAACTGCATGATAAAAAACTGGTATTGATTGATACTGCAGGTATGAGTCAGCGGGATATGGGGCTGAGTGAGCAGTTTGCTGAATTACGCCATACCTCGTCTAAAATTAAGCCCTATCTGGTACTCTCGGCCAATGCGCAGCAGGAAACCCTGGACGAGGTGATTGCGGCATTCAGAAAAGCCCGGCCCGAGGCCTGTATTATTACCAAGCTGGACGAGGCCGCCAGCCTGGGTGGTGTACTCAGTGCGGTGCTGAAGCATCGTTTGCCGCTGGCCTATATCAGCACCGGACAGAAGGTGCCGGAAGACATTCAGCCGGCACGGGCTGCGGATATGGTGGCACGGATGCTGGTACACAGTCAGCGGCACAAGCTGCCGGTGGAAGAAGAATTTATGGCGGCCGCCTTTGCCTCGCAGAGCCCCGGCCTGCGTTTTTAGCTGCGGCCGGGCGGGCCTCCAGGCTAAACAGTGTCAGCCACAGTCTGGGCAGAGCTGATACGGTAAAGCAGTGCCATGCAGGCATGGCTGCAAAGATAAGCAGGCTCACTCTTTATGAGTGACCTACAATTGGATTAAGATGTAATAATAATGAATGATCAGGCAGCAGGCATCAGACGAATGGCGTCTAAAAAACCGGTACAGGTAATTGCAGTAAGCAGCGGCAAAGGCGGGGTGGGTAAAACCAATGTCTCGGTCAATCTGTCGTTGTCGATGGTGGAAGCCGGTCAACGGGTGCTGCTGATGGATGCGGATCTGGGGCTGGCGAATGTCGACCTGCTGCTGGGTCTGCACTCCGAATATAATTTATCCCATGTGATCAGCGGTGAACGTACCCTGGAAGAAGTCATCGTTGACGGCCCGCAGGGGTTGAAAATCATTCCCGCCGCCTCCGGCCTGCAGATGATGTCGGAACTGAGTCCGGGCGAGCATGCCGGGGTGATCCGTGCGTTCAGTGATCTCAGCCTGCCACTGGACACACTGGTGGTGGATACCGCCGCAGGCATTTCCGACGGGGTTATCAGTTTTGTCAAAGCCTCCAATGAAGTGATTGTGGTGGTCTGTAATGAACCCACCTCGTTGACCGACGCCTATGCGCTGATCAAGGTGATGTCGGAAGACCATGGTGTACAGAAATTCAATATCCTCGCCAATTCGGTGCGCGACCCGCAGGAAGGCATTAAGTTATTCAAGAAACTGAGCCGTGTCACCGACTATTATCTGGATGTTACCCTGAACTTTATGGGTGCAGTGCCTTATGACGAGTATCTGGTGAAAGCAGTGAAACGGCAGAAGGCCGTTACCCAGGCCTATCCCCAGTGTCCGGCTTCGCTGGCTTTCAGAAAACTGGCGAAAACAGCAATGAGCTGGCCGGTTCCGCAGTCAGCTTCAGGTCATCTGGAGTTTTTTGTGGAGCGACTGGTTAAATTCAGTGCGGCTGGCTAGCACGAGGTTGTTTAAGTGCTTATGAATGCAGGTAATTCCATGTACGCAGATGTGCAGAAAGATCAACGGGATCAGCGCATTATCGACCATATTGGCCTGGTGAAACGCATCGCTTATCATCTGGCCACCCGCCTGCCGGCCAATGTGCAGGTAGATGACCTGATTCAGGCGGGTATGCTTGGGCTGATTGAAGCCGCACGTCACTACGACCCCTCCCAGGGCGCAAGTTTTGAAACCTATGCCGGTATCCGCGTGCGTGGTGCCATGCTGGATGATGTGCGTCATGCCGACTGGTCGCCGCGCTCACTGCACCGCAAGATGCGTCAGGTGCGCGAGGTGATACACAGCATTGAAAACGAAACCGGTCGCGATGCCAGAGACCAGGAAGTGGCCGAGCGGCTGGAAATTACGCTGGATGAGTATTATGTGATACGCCGCGACAGCGCCAATTCACAGATACTGAGCCTGGACCAGTCGGATGAAGATCCCGGTTACCAGAACCGGCTGCGTGCCACCCAGGGTGACCCGTTTGATGCACTGCATAAAAGCAGTTTCAAGCAGAGCCTGGCGGAAGTGATCTCGACTTTATCCGAGCGTGAACAAATGGTGATGTCTTTATATTACAATGAAGAACTCAATCTGAAGGAAATTGGCGAGGTTCTGGAGATTTCCGAGTCCCGCGTCAGTCAGATACACGGTCAGGCATTAAAGAACATCCGCAGTAAAATGTCCGGCTGGACGGCTGACTGATCAAACTGTTTTGTCATTCGAGGTCATGTTTTTGACAAACCGGCCGATAAATCTCTGGTTGCATTGTTTGAACTTCCGACGTGTTAAAAAATACACGGGTTTTTATAAAGTATTGTAAATACTGAATTTAAATCCTGTTAATCACTGGAAATCGGACAAATGTCTGCCAGAATCTGTTGTAACCACAAACACTGAGGAATCCCGCCTTGGATAAAAATATGAAAATCCTTATCGTGGATGATTTTTCCACCATGAGGCGAATTATTAAAAATCTGCTGAGAGATCTGGGCTTTAATAACACTGATGAAGCAGATGACGGGAACACAGGGCTTCCTAAACTGCAATCGGGTAACTATGATTTTCTCGTCACTGACTGGAACATGCCTGGCATGACCGGCATTGAACTGCTACGTGCAGTGCGTGCAGATGAAAGACTCAAAAGCCTTCCTGTGCTGATGGTAACCGCTGAAGCCAAGAAAGAGCAGATCGTGATGGCTGCTCAGGAAGGGGTCAACGGCTACATTGTAAAACCCTTTACCGCACAGACTCTGAAAGAAAAAATCGAAAAAATATTTGAACGTATTGAAGGCTAATGGAGGTTGGAATGGACGGCACGCCACTGAATCGCGACCTCCTGTTAGAAAATGCACAGGCACTGATAGCCAGCCTTGAATCGCCGGAAACCAGTGACCAGCAGCTGGAAGCACAGATTGATGTGATCAATAACCTGCGTGATAACAGCCTGTTTAACGAGCTGGGCAAGATGACCCGGGAAATTCATGACTCGATTATGCGCTTTCGCATGGACAATCGCATTGCGGATCTGGCGGAAACCGATATCCCGGATGCCAAGGATCGTCTCGAATACGTTATCGAGATGACGGAAAAAGCCGCCAACACCGCCATGGGTGTTATTGAAGGCAGCACACCACTGGCGGAAAAACTGGGCGGCGAAGCCAGCCAGTTAAAAGCCCAGTGGGAAAAATTCCGCCGCCGGGAGCTGTCGCCGGATGAGCTGCGTGCC
>JBFFND010000268.1:0-4038 GCA_041563375.1 Gammaproteobacteria bacterium
CGGCAATGAATGAAATGACCGCCACGGTGCAGGAAGTGGCGCGGCATGCGACGGAAGCCGCCGCGGCTGCAAACAATGCAGATCATGCCTCGGTGGATGGTAAGAAAGTTGTTCTCAGCACCATGAATGCAATCGAGGCTCTGTCATCGGAGGTGCATTCAGCGGCCAATGTGATCAGTCAGCTGGAGAAAGACAGTGAAAATATCGGCACTGTGCTGGACGTGATCAAGGGCATTGCAGAGCAGACCAACCTGCTGGCATTGAATGCCGCGATTGAAGCGGCGCGTGCCGGTGAGCAGGGTCGTGGCTTTGCGGTGGTAGCAGATGAAGTGCGCACCCTGGCTAGTCGTACCCAGCAGTCAACCCAGGAAATTCAGACGATGATTGAAAATCTGCAGGTGGGGGCACAGAGTGCAGTGAAGGTGATGGACGAAAGCCGCGCTAAAGCCGAGGACAGTGTGTCTCAGGCAGCGAAAGCCGGTGGTTCGCTGGAAGAAATTACCCATTCGGTTTCACTGATTAACGATATGAATACACAGATTGCAACTGCTGCGGAAGAGCAGAGCGCGGTGGCAGAAGAAATTAATCGTAATATTGTCAATATCAGCGAGATTGTTGATCGCACTGCTGATGGTGCAAACCAGACTTCAATTGCCAGTGAAGAACTCGCCAGCCTTGCGGCGCAACTGCAACAGCTGGTTAACCAGTTTAAGGTATAGTCATGGCTTTAGACGTGCCCTGTCAACACTGCACTGTAAAAAAACAGCAAGCCATGTAACTGCGTTCATGCGATGGTTTAATTTAAACGGGCTAAATAAAAATGCCCTTTGCCTGAACAGGCAAAGGGCATTTTTTATGTGCTGCAGACTATGCGGGTGAAAACCGGTTTATAAAACCGGTGGCAGTATCTGAAAGGCATCATGTACCTGTTGCTCTTCCCTGATTTCATTCAGGGTGAGCTGGTAGTCGAGTAAATCATAATAACGACGGATATTGGTCACATACTTGACCGGTTCCCAGCCCCGGGCATAACCACTGCTGGTTTTCTTGTACCATTTTTTACGCGCCAGCAGTGGCAATACATCCTGCAGGTCGGACCACTTGTGTGGATCCTTACCCAGTTCAATGGCGATTTTCTGTGCATCCAGTACATGGTAGTAACCCACATTATACGAGGCCATGGCCAGCCAGGTTCGATCCGGTTCCGCGATTTCCTCCGGGAAGCGGCGGCGTATCTGGTCCAGGTACCTGGCACCGCCGAAGATGCTGCTCTTCGGGTCGAGGCGGTTTTTAATGCCAAGCTGGCCAGCTGTTTGCAGCGTCAGCATCATAATACCGCGTACACCGGTGGGTGAAACCGCCCGTGGATTCCAGTGTGATTCCTGGTAACCCATGGCAGCGAGCAGTTTCCAGTCAAGATTGTATTTTTCCGCTGCCTCCTTGTACCAGTCAATGTACTTGCCCAGACGCGTGCCGATATGGCGGATGTATAACCGATTGCCAACATAGTCGAACTTGCTTACATGGCCGTAGTGGCGTTCAACCAGGTGAGTGATCTCGCCATTATTCAGGTTGCGCCAGAAAAAACTCATGGCTTTATCATATAGACTGCGGTCTTTGGTTTTGGGAAAGGCCCAGGCGAGTTTTTTCGGTTCGGAAATATCAAATGCCACCCGCAGGCTGAGCAGAAAACGCTGATTGAGTTGCAGCTCATTTGAGTCGACAATGGTGTAATCGATTAACTGGTTCTCCACCAGCTGCAGCAGTTGCTCGCTTTCCATGGCGCTTTGAGTGGTCCAGCTCAGCTCGGGGTGCTCTTTCTGCAATGCCTTCAGGCTTTCCACATGGCTGGAGCCTTCTATTACTTCAAGAATGCCGTCATCAAGATCCGATATTTCCCTGGGGCGATAGGAGCGGTAGTTGTAGATGAGCTGCTCGGTGATGTCCATATAACTGGCGGTGAAGCGCACATCCTGTTTGCGCGCTTCAGTGATAGTCAGGCCGGCAGCGGCAAAGTGGGCCTCACCGGACTTTAACAACCTGAAGATATCGCTCATTTTGTCGGCGGTGATAACGCGTAGCTTTACACCGAGTGACTCGGCAAATAGCTGTGCCAGGTCGTATTCAAAGCCAGTATAGCCGTTGGGCCCTTCATAATAGGTGGTGGAGCTGTTACGCGTTACCATCACCAGTTCATTATTTTCAATCACCTGGTTTAACAGATTGGGTGTGAACAGCAGCGGAACCACTTTAAACAGCATCAGCAACAGGCTGACCACAAATATCAATGCGATTGCCATCAGGCGGCAACGCGGGCTGTGCAGGGGATTATCCATCTAGGGGTACCATAAAAAACATCTTGGCATGGGCGTTACGGCAGTTTTGACTGGCATCACCACAATTAGTGCCCGGTAACCTTATTTATAGCTCAAAACTGGCCCAGATGGGGCAGTGATCCGATGGCTTCTGCATGGCACGGATGTCATAGTCGATGCCGCTGTCGGTGCAGCGCTCAATCAGGGGTTTGCTGGCCAGGATCAGGTCGATACGCAGGCCGCGCCTGGGCTCACGCTCAAAGCCCTTGCTGCGGTAGTCAAACCAGCTGAAGCGGTCATCCGTGTCCGGGTTGAGGTGGCGGTAGGTATCGTACAGGCCCCAGTCGTAGAGCTTCTGTATCCACTCCCGTTCTTCCGGCAGGAAGCTGCATTTGCCGCTGCGCAGCCAGCGTTTTTTATTGTCCTCGCCGATGCCGATATCCAGATCCAGCGGCGCGATATTCATATCGCCCATCAATATCAGCCGGTCATCCTGGCTGTACTGGCTGCTGATAAACCGGCTCACATCTTCATAAAACCTGCGTTTTGCCGGGAACTTGACCGGGTGTGTATTGCTCTCACCCTGCGGAAAGTAGCCGTTCATAATGGTGATGTTTTCGCCGTTGAATTCAAAGGTAGCGGAAATAAAACGGCGCTGCGCCTCAGCCTCGTCACCGGGGAGCCCCCTGTGTATGCTAATGGGTGGCTTTTTATACAGCAGGGCTACGCCGTAATGGGTTTTCTGCCCGTAAAAAGCCGACTCATAACCCAGTTCGCGTATCGCCTCGAGCGGAAAATCACCATCCTGTACCTTGGTTTCCTGAATGCCGATCACATCGGGGTTGTGGCGTTGAATCACGGCCTCAAGCTGGTGCTGACGCATGCGGATACTGTTGGTATTAAAGGAGATAACTTTCATAGGAATGATCTGACGGTGGGCGGTGTGTGTAAAATTAACAAGCTAAAACAGGCCGCATACCCTATCATTGTTTTAAATTCTTGTCTTCTCGGGAAAGGCTATGTTGAATATCACCCCCATTCCAGCGCTTTCTGATAATTATGTGTGGATTCTGCAGCGGGACTCATCGCCCCAGGTGGTGATTGTGGATCCCACGGTTGCCGCACCGGTGCTGGAGACTATCCAGGCGCAGCAGCTTGAGCCCGTGGCTATTCTGATTACCCACCAGCACTATGACCATACCGGTGGTGTGGCAGATATCCTCGAACACTACCCCTATCTGTCGGTGATTGGCCCGGCCATAGCGCCCTCGAAGCAGGCGCTACCGATCGACCTGCCGATCCCGCGCCTGATCACCTTTACCGTGGGTGAGGGGGACGTGGTGTATATACCCGGCACCGATTTCAAATTCGAGGTGATCGCGATTCCCGGCCATACGCTGGATCATCTGGCCTATCTGATCGAGGACGTGGCTTTTGTCGGCGACACCCTGTTTGCCGGTGGTTGCGGCAGGATATTCAGCGGCACTGCGCAGATGCTGCATGATTCACTGCAACGCCTGGCTCGTCTGCCGGCAGACACCCGTCTGTATTGCGCCCACGAGTACACCCTGGACAATCTGGGCTTTGCTAAATGGGTGGAGCCGGACAACCCGGATGTGCTGCAGCGTGACGAACGGGTGATGCAGCAGCAGGAAAACGGCGAGGTGACCCTGCCCACCACAGTTGCGCTGGAACGGGCCACCAATCCGTTTGTGCGGATTCA
>JBFFND010000269.1:0-4037 GCA_041563375.1 Gammaproteobacteria bacterium
AGCTGTCGCCGGATGAGCTGCGTGCCATGGGCAATGACGTGGAAACCTTCCTCGATGAATCTGAGCGCATGACCAATACCCTGTTGTCGGGCTTTACCGAAATTCTCATGGCACAGGATTTTCAGGATCTGACCGGACAGATTATTCGCCAGGTGATTAACCTGGTGAATGAAATTGAACACAATCTGGTCGAGCTGGTGAAAATTCAGGGTAAGAGCATGGTTAAGGAGGATAAGCAGAAGACGGCCGAGGATGAGATGAAGCTGGATGGGCCGCAGGTACCGGGCAAGGAAACATCAGACGATGTAATGAAAGGGCAGGATGATGTGGATGACCTGCTGGCCAGCCTGGGCTTCTAGCCCGGTGCTTAGGCTGTCTGTGCAGAAAAACACACCGATGGCCTATAAAAAATTGCGTTTCTGCCGACAACATTCCTATAAATAAAATTAAGGTCGCAAAGGGTCATAAATGGCAATTGATCTAGATGATGAAATACTTCAGGATTTTCTGGTCGAGGCCGGCGAGATACTTGAGCTGTTGAGTGAGCAGCTGGTGGGGCTGGAACAGTCACCCGAAGATAGCGATTTGCTGAATGCCGTATTTAGAGGATTCCATACCGTAAAAGGTGGTGCAGGCTTCCTCGCGCTGGATGCCATGGTCGATTGCTGCCATGTCTGTGAAGATGTGTTCAATGTACTGCGCAATGGTGAAAGAGTCGTTTCCTCCGGCCTGATGGACAGTGTGTTACAGGGGCTGGATGCGGTACAGAGCATGTTTGCCGAAATTCAGGCCGGCAATGACCCAACCCCGGCCACACCCGAATTACTGGCTCGTCTTAAAGTCTATGCCGTGCCCGGTGACAGTGAGCCAGATGACGAAACCGCAGCAAGTAGTGCGCCTGTAGAAGAACCCGTTGCCGACAACAGCACACCAGCAGATGCCAGTGCAGATGAGCTGCATGATGAAACCGATGATGAATTCAACGCGCTGCTGGATGCAATGGACGGTTCAACCGACTCAAATGTGGTGTCCAGCGGTGATGAAATCACCGAAGAAGAATTCGAAGCCCTGCTGGATAATATTCATGGCAAGGGCAAACACAGCGGAAAACCCGAATCGAGCAGTGCCGACGACACAGCTAAACCTGACGCGGGTGCTGCCAGTGGCGGTGATGAGCTGATTACCGATGATGAATTCGATGCGTTGCTGGATGATATACACGGCAAGGGCAAGGGACCCGGTGCGCCATCAGCTGATACAGCCGCCGACACTTCCGCCGATGGCCTGATCTCCGATGATGAATTTGATGCCCTGCTGGACGAAATGCACGGCAAGGGCAAGGGTCCAACCAGCAGTGATTCAGCTGCAGCTGGCTCAGCGCCTGATGCCGCGGCCAGTCAGGCACCCGCCGCAAAACCCGCGCCGACTAAACCAGCCCCTGCCGCACCGGCCAAACCAGCGGTGGAAACCTCGGTGCGGGTGGATACCGAACGCCTGGATGAGATGATGAACCTGGTGGGCGAGCTGGTGCTGGTGCGTAATCGTCTGCAGACCCTGCGCGGTACCATGGCGGAAGGCCAGCTGACCCAGGCGATTACCAACCTGGATATGGTGACGGCAGACCTGCAGAGCTCGGTGATGAAGACCCGCATGCAGCCGATCAAGAAAGTCTTCGGTCGTTTCCCGCGGGTGGTGCGTGACCTGTCCCGTTCCATCAAAAAGGAAATTCGCCTGGAAATGATGGGTGAGGAAACCGACCTGGATAAAAACCTGGTGGAAGCACTGGCGGATCCGCTGGTTCACCTGGTGCGCAATGTGGTGGATCATGGCATCGAACTGCCCGATGTGCGTGAGCAGAATGGCAAGCCCCGGGAAGGTATGGTGCGCCTGTCGGCGAACCAGGAAGGGGATCATATTCTGTTGACCATCGAGGATGATGGTGCCGGTATGGATCCGGAGCTGTTGCGCCGCAAGGTGGTTGAAAAGGGCCTGATGGATGTGGAAGCAGCTGCGCGCCTGGATGACAAGGAGTGCTTCAACCTGATTTTTATGGCGGGCTTTTCCACCAAGGATCAGATTTCCGATATTTCCGGACGCGGCGTGGGCATGGATGTGGTGAAAACCCGCATCAGTCAGCTCAACGGCTCGCTGGACATTGATTCTGAACTGGGCAAGGGCAGCACACTGACCATCAAGGTGCCACTGACTCTGGCGATATTGCCGACGCTGATGATTGCCCTGGGACGCTATACTTTTGCGCTGTCACTGGCCAATGTGAATGAAATTTTTGAACTGGAAACCCGTAAAACCAATGTAGTGGATGGCCAGCTGATGGTGATGGTGCGCGACAAGGCAGTGCCGGTGTACTACCTTGCCAACTGGTTGCTCAAGCCCGGTGAAGAGCGCAGCTCCGGAGATGGCAAGGGACAGGTCATTATTGTATCGGTGGGCAGTCGACTGGTGGGATTGGTGACTGATTCTGTGATCGGTCAGGAAGAAGTGGTGATCAAACCGCTGGGAGCCATGCTGCAGAATCTGCAGGAATTTGCCGGTTCAACCATTACCGGTGACGGCGGCATCGCGCTGATTATCGATGTACCCAGTCTGTTAAAAGCACGTGCAAGGAAGGGCTTCTAAAGGGTATAGTTTACCTTCTGTCTGATCTTTTATTTTGGGAATCGCTTCATGGCTATACGTGTTTTAATCGTTGATGATTCGGGTTTTTTTCGCCGGCGATTAACAGAAATCCTTAATTCCGATCCAATGATTGAAGTGGTCGAGACGGCAGTAGATGGCAGGGATGCGGTGGAGAAGGCGAAAACCTGCCGCCCCGATGTGATAACCATGGACATAGAAATGCCGGTGATGAACGGCATTGAGGCTACCCGTGAAATCATGCGCCAGTCACCGGTGCCCATTGTTATGTTTTCCTCGCTCACCTATGACGGCGCCCAGGCGACACTGGATGCGCTGGAAGCGGGTGCGATGGACTTCCTGCCCAAGCGCTTCGATGATATTTCCAATGACAAGGCGGAAGCGCGTAATATTTTATGTGAGCGGGTCAGGGCAATGGCCGGTCCCGGTATGGCGCGACGTTCCACGGCCGCGCCTGCGGCATCCCCCGCATCGCCTGCCAGACCAGGCATCAGACCTGCTGCTCAGCCATCTGCTGTTCGCCCCGTGCCCACGGCCGCCGAACCGCGTCCTGTTAGCCGGACTAATAAAGCATTTAACCCGTCGGACTACGAACTGGTGGCCATAGGCACCTCCACCGGTGGACCGATTGCATTGCAGGAAGTGCTGGTGCAGCTGCCGCCGAGTTTTCCACTGCCACTGCTACTGGTGCAGCATATGCCGGCCAAATTCACCGAAGCGTTTGCCGGGCGGCTGAATCAGTTGTGCAAAATAGAGGTGCGTGAGGCCAAGGACGGCGATATGCTGAAACCGGGTCTGGCCCTGCTCGCGCCTGGCGGTAAGCAGATGCGAGTGGAAAAACGTGCCGGGCGGATGATGGTGCGGGTCAGCGAAGAAACTGATCCGATGCAGAACTACAAACCCTGCGTCGATGTGACCTTCGACTCGGTCAATGCTGCGGTCGGTAATAAGGCGCTGGGTATTGTCCTCACCGGCATGGGCGCTGATGGCCGCGAGGCCTCCAGCAAACTTAAATCCCGTGGTGCCACTATCTGGGCACAGGATGAAGCCACCAGCACAATTTACGGTATGCCTGCGGCAGCGGCGCCATTTGCGGAACAGATTTTGCCGTTGAAAGAAATCGGCAAGAAACTTGCTACCAATACATAATATGGACATCTTGAGCATTGTCGGGATCGTCATTGCATTTGTCGCCATACTCAGCGGCAATCTGCTGGAAGGCGGTCATTTCGGTCAGTTATTTCAGTTAACCGCATTTCTGATTGTGGTGGGCGGCACCGTGGGTGCTGTACTGTTGCAGACTTCATTACCGGTTTTCTGGCGCGCGCTGCTGATTGTGCGTTGGGTTTTCGTCACACCCCAGGTGGATCTGTTACAGACCA
>JBFFND010000270.1:0-4029 GCA_041563375.1 Gammaproteobacteria bacterium
AATTTAAAGAGTTCCGGTACTCTACCGGCGATTTTCCTGTCCACTTTTTAAAAGCTCGGGAAAAAGCACTTTGTTCTGAGAATCCTAACAGGAAGGCAATATCACTCATCCGGTTCATCGGATTTTTTATATACTGTTTGGCTACCATCTCACGTACGCCATCCAGTAAATACCTGAAAGTGGTTTCATGTTCTTTTAATCGACGCTGCATACTGCGGCCACTCAGATTAAGTTCACGCGCCACCATGCTATCGGTTACCTGACCATCAGGTAAATTTTCCAGAATGATTGATTGTACCTGCTGAACGATATCGCCTTTCTTAATCTCCACCAGGTACTTCATCAATACCTCATCATGCATCAGCGCTATCTGTTTATTGCCTGAAGGCAATACTCGATCAGCGTCAGCCCTTGCAATGGTCAAACTGCTTTGCTCAGTATCAAACTGTATCTCTGTTCGAAAATAATCCGTTATCTTCTTCGAGCATGCCGGTTGCGGATGAGCGAGTTTTATTTCCGTCGCCACCAGCTCGTCTCCAAAATTAAATCTGCACATATGCATTAGAATGGTGAGCACCAGATCATGGTGCTGCGGCAGCGTAAAAATCGAATTTTCAAGATCCACACTAACCTTTAAACCCGTGGGCGTATCCTTTAAATCCAGGTTTAAATCTTCCGTAACCACATGTATATAGCGAACCGCACGTTTAAAAGCTCTCCGTAAGGTGGAACTTGCCAGCCAGGCATAACCTAAAGCGCCCATCTGTGAGGGATGCCAGAACTCTGCCATTTTTATCGCGAAACAGGGGTCTTCAATGACGTTAGCTGCCTGCTCCCAAAGGGTATCTACACTACTGATACTTATCCGTGCATTTGGATTTAATAATAACTCAGGACTAATACCCGCCTTTTTATATAGCGGCTCAGGATTTATACCGGCACTTTCCAGGTACTTCCATAACAGACTCGTCGCCGGTGCAAAATGCGTTAAAGACATGGTTTTTCCCTATACTATTTAGATAAACAATATAGCATCTGATGATTATTTTTTACGGGCAAGGGCTATAGCTTTTCTCACCTGCTCGGGCGCTGTACCACCAACATGATTACGCGATTGAACAGAGCCCTCCAGTGTTAACACCTCAAATACATCCGTTTCTATCTTATCTGAAAACTGCTGTAGCTCTTCTAACGTTAACTCACTTAAGTCCTTACCTGTGCTCACGCCCATGGCAACAGCTTTACCCACCACTTCGTGAGCATCACGAAACGGCAGGTTTTTCCGTACCAGGTAATCGGCAAGGTCGGTCGCTGTAGAAAATCCCTGTTTGGCTGCTTTATACATATTGTCATGTTTACAGGTAATAGCCGGCATCATGTCAGCAAAGGCGCGCAAACAACCCAATACCGTATCCACGGTATCAAACAGGGGCTCTTTGTCTTCCTGGTTATCCTTGTTGTACGCCAATGGCTGGCTTTTCATCAGTATGAGCAAGGACATCAGATGGCCGGTCACCCGTCCTGTTTTGCCCCGCACAAGCTCAGGTACATCGGGGTTTTTTTTCTGCGGCATGATTGAAGAACCCGTGCAAAAGCGATCCGGCAGATCAATAAAATCAAACTGCGCTGAAGTCCACAACACGAGCTCTTCACTGAAGCGGGACATGTGCGTCATCAGCAAGGCCGCGAAGCTGCAGAACTCAATGGCAAAATCCCGGTCACTGACCGAATCCAGGGAGTTTTCCGAGGGTCGGTCGAAGCCCAGCAACCGGGCAGTCATGGCACGGTCAATCGGGTAGGTGGTACCGGCCAGTGCCGCTGCGCCCAGCGGCATCACGTTTACGCGCTTGCGGCAGTCCTGCAGACGCTCAGCGTCGCGAACCAGCATCTCATACCAGGCCAGAAGGTGGTGCCCAAAGGTAACCGGCTGCGCGGTCTGGAGATGGGTAAAACCGGGCATGATGGTTTCGGCTTCGCGTTCGGCGAGATCCAGCAGGCCAGACTGCAGGCGCCGAAGCTCCTCGGCAATCACGTCAATTTCATCGCGCAGATACAGACGGATATCCGTGGCCACCTGATCATTGCGGCTGCGGCCTGTGTGCAGCTTCTTACCCGTGATACCAATGCGATCCGTTAACCGGGCTTCAATATTCATATGAACATCTTCAAGGCTTACGGACCATTCAAAGCGCCCGGCCTCAACATCTTCTTTTACGCCGTTCAGACCTTCAATAATAAGATCGCGCTCATCCATCGTCAGAACGCCGACCTCGGCGAGCATGGTCGCGTGGGCGATGGAACCGGTGATGTCGTGATGGTACAGGCGCTGATCAAACCCTACAGACGCCGTAAAGCGTTCCACGAATGCATCTGTGGGTTCGCTGAAGCGCCCGCCCCAGGGTTTTTCGGAGGTTGTGGCCTGGTCAGGTTTTTTCTGATCCGTCATGGTCTATCTTTCCTGCTGGCAGCCCGGCATTATCTGGCGGGAACTGGGTACATTGAACGTTGCGGGAGTATAGCATTCTGACCCGGACAAAAGAGACTCCCCTGCACGGGGACAAAGCGGCCACCACACAGGATTTCTTCGTACCGGATCTGTGCCGGGTGCGATCGGTATTCATGCTGCTTATTACCAGCGAGCTGCTGGTGCTGGTGCTGGCTATTGTTCAGGCTAGCGATGGCTGGATTGACTGGAACTATTTCGCGCTACTGTCGCTGTTCGTGCAATGGACCACCCTTACCAGCGCTGCGCTGATCTGTTTGCTGCGACACAGGCTGGCCAGAATTTCAGTGCCCCGCGCCACCCTCGCGATAGCAACGATCGTAATGTTGGACGTACTCGCCTTTAGCCTGTTTGCCGACAACGTTCTGCACCCTCAGCCAGGGATCATCGACTGGCTGGCGATTGCCAAAAAACTGTTGCTGGCGCTGTTAATTGTTCTTATGGTTCTGCGCTATTTCTACCTGCAACACCAATGGCAGCAACAACGGGAAGCAGAAATGCAGGCGCACCTGGCTGCGCTGCAAGCACGCATACAACCACATTTCCTGTTTAACAGCATGAACACCATCGCCAGCCTTATTGCGACAGACCCGGAGCAGGCCGAAGAGGCCGTTCTGGACCTGTCCGAGCTCTTTCGTGCCAGCTTGCGCACCGGCGACCAACTCATACCACTGGCAAAAGAACTTGAACTTTGCCAACGTTATCTCGCTATCGAAGCCCTGCGCCTTGGCCCGCGCCTGAAGCTGGAATGGCACATTGCCGAAGGATTGGAACGCCAGGCCATTCCACCTTTGACACTGCAGCCTTTGGTAGAGAACGCGGTGTATCACGGCATACAGCCCCGCCCGGAGGGTGGCACTGTGCGCATCGAAGCAGAAGCACGCGGCAACTTCGTGTATCTGCTGGTGCAAAACCCCAAGCCCGATGGCAATGGTAGCTTGCACAACGGCAATCGTATGGCACTGAGCAATATACAAGCACGACTGCAAGCCCTGTTCGGGGATCCGGCCGTTCTCAAGCACAGCCATCAGGGAGACGTTTACACGGTGACCTTAAGGCTACCAAAAACCACACAGCATCCATGACAAAACAGAAGATTCTGATCGTTGACGATGAACCCCTTGCCCGTGGGCGCCTCCGGCGGCTGGCCGATGACTGGCCGGGTTACCAGGTTTGCGGCGAAGCCGGAGACGGCGATGCGGCGCTCGCTCAGGTAGCAGAGCTGCAACCGGATATCCTGCTGCTCGACATACGCATGCCCGGCCTCGACGGCATGGAGGTGGCAGCACACCTGAGCAAGCTCAACAGCCCACCTGCTATCATTTTTTGTACGGCATACGACAGCTACGCCATTCAGGCTTTTGATGTGCAGGCCATAGCCTACCTGCTGAAACCTGTTCGCAAGCGATTGGACACTGCGCACAAGCGATTTTCTTAACCTTGTGATGCTCTTCAAGATATTCACCACTCACTTGTTCAGCTCCGTCAAACACACCTTGCTGGTAGTTCCGAGTGGGTAATAAACC
>JBFFND010000271.1:0-4019 GCA_041563375.1 Gammaproteobacteria bacterium
CACGCTCGCTGCAGCGACAAGACACTTAAAACAGGACAGAATTTTAAAGAACGCCATGTTATCTCCTGAGATATCGCGACCTGTTATTTTTAGTGCTGGTGCCTGGAGAGCTTTGTTGCAGCTGTTTTATCGTCATGCGAGTCCCCCTCGTTCTGACGCATGGCTTTCATACATTTTTTCATCATGGCCTGCGTCAGCGGATCATCCATGTTCATTTTTGAGTGATCCATATCTTCCATCATCGAACAGTCTGGCGCCGATGCCTGCGCCTCTTTCATGTGTTTGTCGGGGGAATGCGCGTGAGCTGACAGAGCAAGCATTAATGCCGGCAGAGCAACGAAATAAGAGCGTATTTGTGGTTTCATGGTGTGTTTCCTAAAAGCTGTTCAAAGCATAAATAAATCAATTACAATCTGCGCCGTACCCCGGCAACAATGGCCGAAACACGACCCGCTGCAACTCAGTTATTGCACAGATTAACCTGCCCCCCCTGTCAGGCAGATGACCAATACATTACAAAGATGTCATCCTGGTGTAATCTTGCTGTAGGGAATGTCCCGCTAAACTGATACACACTGTAATAAGCGAGGCATCTATGCGATTACTGCTGGTCGAAGACGAAATTAAAACTGGCGACTACTTGCGACAAGGTCTAACTGAAGCCGGCTTCCAGGCAACCCTGGTTAGAAATGGACTAGATGGTCACCACCTGGCAATGACCGAGTCATTCGATCTGATTGTGCTGGATGTCATGCTGCCCGACGTGGATGGCTGGCGCATAGTGCAGTCACTGAGGGAAGCCGAAAACCAGACACCCGTGTTGTTTCTGACCGCGCGTGACAGCGTGGATGATCGCGTCAAGGGGCTGGAGTTAGGAGCGGATGACTATCTGGTAAAGCCCTTTGCTTTTGCTGAGTTACTGGCGCGAGTGCGCACTCTGTTGCGTCGAGGATCGGCCCCACCTCTGACGGATCAGCTCAGAGTGGCCAACCTCACCCTGGATTTACCCAGGCATCAAGTGACACGCGCCGGCCGGAAAATCAGCCTCAGTCATAAGGAATTCTGCCTACTGGAACTGCTGGTGCGACGTCAGGGTGAAGTGTTGCCACGTTCACTGATCGCCTCTCAGGTGTGGGACATGAATTTTGACTCCGATACCAACGTGATCGACGTCGCCATCCGTCGCCTACGCGCCAAAATTGACGACAACTTCAAACCCAGGCTGATTCATACGGTACGCGGCATGGGTTACAAGCTCGACGCAGAAGCTGACAATGAAAACAACTGAGCGTCACCCACTTTCACTGACCGCCAGGGTGATGATTTTTGTCGCACTGGCCATCGGTATCAGCATGGTGCTGATTGGCCATCTGGTATTGAATGCTGTTGAGCGCCATTTCACCGAACAGGACGCGGACGAGCTGAACGTGATTAACCAGGCTGTGGTGGAGACCTTGCAGAGTATGGATGACCCACTGCAGCAACCAGAAGCTCTGTCTAATGCGGTCTCGGGACACCACGGCGTTTATTTTCAGGTATTGAACAACCGTGACCAGCTTATCTTCAGTACGCCAGGCGCAGACTTCGCACAATCCGCCGCAGGATTATCCGCGGTTCAGAAAATTCACGCTGGAAACGTGAATATCTGGCACACAGATAGAACAACCTACCGGGGCGTCGTCACACAGTTTGTCAGTGGCGATCAGGAATACCGAATTACCACAGCCATCGACATGAACTTTCACCTGCATTTTCTGCAGGAATTTCGCCGCAGCCTGTGGCTTATTATGATACTCACTGGCGGCGTGACTCTGCTGGCAGCATGGTTCGGCGTGCATCAGGGACACGCACCTTTACGAGGTCTATCGGACAAACTGCGTAATATTCAGGCAGATCGTCTACATGTGCGGCTTGACCTCCGCAGCCTGCCCCTGGAGCTACAGGATATGGCCACAGCGTTTAATCAGATGATCGGCCGACTGGAAGACAGCTTCACGCGGCTGTCACATTTTTCCGCTGACATTGCCCACGAACTGCGAACCCCACTGACGAATCTCATCACCCAGACCCAGGTTGCATTGGGTAAAGCAAGAACACTGGACGAGTACCGTGAGCTCCTCTACTCCAATCTGGAGGAACAGGAGCGTCTGGCCAAGATGGTCAATGATATGCTCTGGCTGGCCAAGAGCGACCATGGCCTTATCAAACCGGAGCTGGTAGCCCTGGATCTGTCTAGTGAGCTTAAGAAACTGTTCGAGTTTTTTGAAGCGCTAGTAGCGGAAAAGCATATTACCCTGTCCCTGGAAGGACATGCGCCAGCGGTAAGCGGTGATCGCGCGATGATGCGTCGGGCGATCTCAAACCTGCTGTCAAATGCCATCCGTCACACCCCGGCAGCTGAGCAGATGCAAGTTCGCCTAAATCTAACAAGCAATAATATGGTGTCGCTGAGCGTGGCCAACCCGGGTGCCGAAATACCCGCAGAGCAGCTGAAACACATATTTGACCGCTTTTACCGTGCAGACCCGTCAAGAACACGCCAGAGTGAGGGTGCTGGACTCGGCTTAGCAATTGTTCGCTCCATTGTTGAGGCACACGGTGGACGTGTCGATGCAAGATCGAATCGACACATCACCACATTCACAATCACGCTGCCCAGCTCAAAAAGTGAAAGTAACTGAATATTAAATTTTGTTCTTGTTAGGCTGACCACATTATCACCACCCGTTATTCTCTGTAAGAATTGTGCAATGTGCAGCCAATCGCAAATAGCACTTATACATCACTTTAAAGACAAGCCACGTAATAAGTTATTGTTTATATTGTAAATATTTGATTATTTTTTGAGGTTCAAGTCCTCTCCGCAATTAAAGCAGCCATTCAAAATCCAATTACTGGCTAAATCCAGAGCTATATAACAGCTTTTTGGTATTTTCTGCCTCGTGAGAACCCATCAGCTGATGATCGCTTCTGGTTCGCTCTAGGGTGTCCCGGCTAAGTTCGTATGGAGGGCGCCCACTTTATCGACTCAGTATGTTCGTATAATGACATTAACATCATTTTCTAAGCTTTATCCCCTCTGCTGCCCAACGACCATTGTAAAATACAGCGTTCGTAATACTTTCTTTGAGGCCGATTGTTACTATGTCGCAATTATCCGGATTATCCATGTCTTCGAATTGCTCAACTGTCAAATGCAAAAATCTAGCGACAAAACATCTCAATGTCATTCCGTGGCACACAATAACTATGTTTTTCTTATTTGTGCGCCCCACCTGTCTCATTAAGCTCTCAAGGAACGCAGATGTTCGGTCATAACAATCAGCTGGTGATTCGCCGCCTTCAAAGCGATAATAAAACCAGCCGTGTATTTTTCGCAATGACAATTGTTCTTCGGCATCACCATAGCCGACATCAATTTCTCTTAAACGCGGGTCTTCATATATCTTGATGGTGCCATGTCTGATGCCTGCTCCGTTTAATAGGTGCTGCATCGTTTCACGCGTACGCTGGTAAGGTGAGCAATATACCAGGGCGTCATTGAAAAATTCTTCCTGGATAACCTTTCCTGCTCCCTGTGCTTGGCGAATACCCTTAGCTGATAGCGGTATGGCCGCATCTTTTACTTTAGCCGGGTTCAACTTGCCTGTATTAGCTTCAGACTCACCATGTCGTATCAATTTGATGATCATGTTGGCCTCTATAATCAATTTTTTAGTAAAGCTGGTAAACATTTGGCCGTAATAAATTCGTGTATTACACAACCCTCTTCAGATTTACACAATCAATTCTTCACATTCAAAAAAATCAATACACTATTTTGTTATTTTCCAATATATATCAATCACTTAAATATAAACAAAAGAAGCGTTGTGTATTGATCGATACGACTGACTGAATAGTTTAGCACTTGTCTTGGATGGAAATGAATTGCATTGAAAGTAACTAGATCGAAACATTTATTTAGTACTTTATGTGGAATGCAAAGGCTTAATGCTTTAAAATTCAATTAGATACAA
>JBFFND010000272.1:0-4007 GCA_041563375.1 Gammaproteobacteria bacterium
ACCACCATGGATGGTGCGTTTTTAATGGAGCAGATGGAACTGCGGGAAGCCATTGCCGAGGTGCGGGATACAGCGGATCCACTGGATGCACTGGATAAAATCGCCTTGCAGCTTAAACAGAAAGCGACTCAATTACTCACAGAGTTCGATCAGTTTTATGACCAGCACAGCTTTGATAAAGCCCGTGAAGTTGTGCGTAAACTTCAGTTTATTAATAAAGCTCAGCGCGAAGTAAGCGAGCTCACTGAACAGCTTGAAGATGAAATTTTATAATGGCTTTATTACAGATATCAGAACCCGGTCAATCCACCAAACCCCATGAGCATCGCTTTGCGATTGGCATAGACCTGGGCACCACCAATTCACTGGTGGCCACGGTGCGCAGTGGCAAGGCAGACACTCTGCCGGATGCCGGTGGCGAACACATTTTACCTTCGATTGTGCAGTACAGCGCCGATGCAATTCGTGTCGGGCAGCAGGCGCGTGATAATCAGCTGGATGACACGGCGAATACCATTTCTTCGGTCAAGCGCCTGATGGGGCGTGGCATTAGCGACCTGAAACGACTGGGTGATAAATTGCCCTACAGTTTTGCTGAAACCGAATCATCAGTGCCACGCATAAAAACCGCTGGCGGTGACAAGAGTGCGGTTGAAGTTTCTGCCGAAATTCTGAAAACATTGAAAATCCGTGGTGAACAGACTCTGGGTGATGAGCTGTACGGTGCGGTGATCACCGTGCCGGCTTATTTTGACGATGCACAGCGCCAGGCCACCAAGGACGCGGCCACACTGGCCGGGATTAATGTATTGCGCCTGTTGAATGAGCCCACTGCGGCAGCAGTCGCCTATGGCCTGGACAGTGGCGCGGAAGGCATTGTCGCCGTGTACGACCTGGGCGGTGGCACCTTCGATATTTCAATTATGCAGCTGCGTCAGGGTGTGTTTGAAGTTCTCTCCACCGGCGGTGACAGTGCACTGGGCGGTGATGATTTTGACCACGCGATTGCAGAGTGGGTACTGGAGCAGGCGGGGGTTGATGCCAATGAGCTGTCAGATAAAACCCTGCGTCAGGTTATGCAGAAAGCCCGTGCTGCCAAGGAAAATCTCAGTGAACAGGCCGCGTCGGAAATCATAATCGAGTTTGAAAATGGCGAGTCATGGAATGGCAGCCTGAGTCGCGATCAGTTTAACCAGCTGGTTGATCCGCTGATTAAAAAAACCCTGATGTCCTGCCGTCGTGCGCTGCGTGATGCGGATATCGACAAGGACCAGGTAATGGACGTGGTCATGGTGGGCGGTTCAACCCGCGCGCTGCGGGTGCGCGAACTGGTGGGCGAGTTTTTTGAGGCCACACCCAGGGTCGATATAGATCCGGACCGCGTGGTGGCGATTGGTGCGGCGATACAGGCCAATGCGCTGGCCGGGAATGACCCGGAGGGAAACCTGCTGTTAATGGATGTGCTGCCACTGTCACTGGGTCTGGAAACCATGGGTGGCCTTGCGGAAAAGATTATTCACCGAAACACGCCGATTCCGGTTTCAAGGGCACAGGACTTCACCACCTACAAGGATGGCCAGACCGCGATGTCGATTCACATTGTGCAGGGCGAGCGTGAACTGGTTGACGACTGCCGTTCGCTGGCGCGCTTTGAATTGCGTGGTTTTCCGCCCCATGTTGCCGGGGCGGCGCGCATCCGCGTTACCTTCCAGGTGGATGCGGATGGCCTGTTGAGTGTGTCGGCACGGGAGGAAACCTCCGGTGTCGAGGCCAGTGTCGAGGTTAAACCATCCTATGGTTTACAGGATGCAGAAATCGAAGCCATGCTAAAAGCCTCGCTGGAATTTGCCGGGGATGACAAGGATGCCCGCAGTTTGCGCGAGCAGCAGGTTGAAGCGGATCGGGTGCTGGAAGCGATTGATTCCGCCATGGCCTATGACGCGGACACTATGCTGAGCGAGGATGAGAAAGCCGAGATCCTGGCTTCGCGCAACGAGTTACAGCGCATGCGTCATCAGGCAACCGATACCCAGCAACTGAATGATGCAATGAAGCAACTGGAAAAGGTGAGCGCCAGCTACGTGGCCCGGCGCATGAATGCCAGTGTGCAGAAGACCATGGCTGGCCATAAGGTTGAAGAATTCAATAACGACTAGTCACATAGCCGTTGATACCCGATTAAACATATATACAGAGAGCGAGTAATGCCGCAGATAATATTTTTACCCCACGAGACACTTTGCCCAGAAGGCGCCGTAATTGAGGCCGAGCCGGGGGAAACCATTTGTGATGCAGCACTGCGCCATGACATTGAAATTGAACACGCCTGCGAGAAATCCTGTGCCTGTACCACCTGCCATGTCTACGTCAGGGAGGGTGGTGAGTCACTCAATGAAAACTCCGATGATGAAGACGATATGCTGGATAAAGCCTGGGGGCTGGATCCGGACTCACGTCTGAGTTGTCAGGCAGTGGTTGATAAGGAAGATCTGGTGGTTGAACTGCCGAAGTACACCATCAATATGGTGTCGGAAAATCACTGATAAATAACGGCTCAGTACGCAGGCCTGGTGTTTATTGCTAAGTTGTTGAAATGCTTAATAAAGCCAGCTGTTTCCGGGGTGGTGCTGTATGAATGTGGCACGCTGCCCTGAACTGAGTGACCTTATAATCAACACCTGTGTGGTTCGCGTAATGCGTGAGCCCGCTAACCAATAGGCGAGGAACTGATATGAGCCTGAACTGGACCGATACCCTGGACATTGCGCTGTCGCTGGATGAGACTCACCCGGATGTAGACCCGCAATACGTGCGATTCACCGACCTGCACCAGTGGGTCTGTGATCTGGATGAATTTGAAGGTGACCCGGAAGCCTCAAACGAAAAAATTCTGGAAGCGATCCAGATGACCTGGATCGACGAGAAAGACTAGGCTGGGTTCCGCTGGCCTGCGAAATCGACCCATCGGGCTGCCACTGCAGCCCGATTTTTGTATAGACGGCTGAAAAATCAGTGATTTTTCATAAAAAAGCCGACTATTCAGCAACTTCACCGACTGAATAGTTTATAATCTCCCTCTTATTTTTAACCATATTTTGGATTGTTTTGTAATGTCTCTAGAACGCACTATTTCTATTATTAAACCCGACGCTGTAGCAAAGAACGTGATTGGCGAAATTTACAGCATGTTTGAAAATGCGGGTTTGCGCATTGTTGCCGCTAAAATGAAACACCTGACGCGTGAGCAGGCAGAAGGCTTTTATGCCGTACACAAGGAACGTCCGTTCTTTAATGACCTGGTTGACTTCATGATTTCAGGCCCTGTGATGATACAGGTGCTGGAAGGGGACAACGCGATTGCGAAAAACCGTGAAGTGATGGGCGCTACCAACCCCAAAGAAGCCGCGCCTGACACGATTCGTGGCAAGTTTGCTTCATCGATTGACGAGAATGCTGTGCACGGTTCAGATGCGCCGGAAACTGCTAAAGTAGAGATTGATTACTTCTTTAGTGCTGAGGAACTTTGTGACCGCACCCGTTAATTTTCCTCATATTGAGAAAACAAACCTGCTGGGATTAAACCGGCAGGACATGGAGGCCTTCTTCGCCGAGCTCGGTGAGAAGGCCTTTCGTGCTTCTCAGCTGATCAAATGGATACACCAGCTGAATGTCACTGATTTTGACCAGATGACCAATCTGAGCAAGCCGCTGCGTGCGCAGTTGAAGGAAAAAGCCTGTATTCAGGGTCTGAGTGTCGAAGTCGACCAGTTATCAAAAGACGGCACCCGTAAATGGCTGCTGGCGTTGCCCGATGGCAACCGTATCGAAACTGTATTTATACCGGAAGACGACCGCGGCACTCTGTGTATTTCCTCACAGGTTGGCTGTGCACTGGATTGCAGCTTCTGTTCCACTGCGCGCCAGGGGTTCAGTCGCAACCTGAGTGTGGCAGAAATTATTTCCCAGGTCTGGCTGGCCGCACATTCGTTGCAGGAAGAAAAAAAGCC